>JAITUO010000218.1 GCA_031286245.1 Coriobacteriales bacterium | reverse complement strand
ACTTCGTAACACTGACCAACCTCAGCGATTATGAAATCAAACGGATCATTCATCAACGGTTGTCCCCATTGCATATCTCATTGCATGCAATCGATGATTCTGTACGTCGGCAGATGATGGGTAAGCACGCTCATCAAGGTTTATATGCATTAAGAAAATTATTGACCGCCGGTATTGAGGCACATGTCCAAATCGTTTTAAGGCCTGATGTCAATGATGGAGTCATCTTGACAGAGACTCTGCAATGGCTCACAGATCAGCCCGGCATACTGAGTACTGGAATCGTGCCATATGCCTTTACCCAGTATGCTCGTGATAGTAGATCTTCTATTGAGCAGACTGCTGGCAGTCCTTCTGGCGTTTTGACTGCTGGCTGTCCTTCTGGCGTTTTGACTGCTGGCAGCCCTGCCCAGGTTTCTTTCAGCCCAGACCAAGCTGCAGTATTAATCGAAGAATTGTCTGCTTTGGCACCAAGTGTCCAACTGGCAGACGAATGGTTCATATTGGCAGGCCAGCCTCTACCTGAAGCTGAGTATTACAATGACTTCCCTCAGTATGAAAACGGCATCGGCATGGTACGTAGTTTTATTGATGAATGGCAGTCTATCGATCAGCAAAGATCAGCTCTGCCTACCTTGCTGGCAACTGGAACAGCATTCGCTCCGATCCTTAACCTTTTGATTGCTCAGTCTCCCTGGGCAACGGACTTGGAAGTCTTGCCAGTCGTTAACCGTTTTTTCGGCGGTTCAGTCAATGTTGCCGGTTTGATGACCGCAACCGATCTGTTTAATACAATGAAAACCTACCAAGCCAGTAAAAACCAACTTGGACTGCAGGACAAGCCATTAGCACTTCCTGCAGCAGCCTTCAATACAGATGGTTTGACACTGGATGGTTATACAATAGATGCAATCGCTAGCCAGCTTGAACTGCCAATTCATATGGTAACCTGTTTTGATGAACTCTTTTATTTACCGGAAGCAAGGGTGTGAGTGTACCAAAATGAGTGTACCGATAAGGGCATGAGAGTACCAATATGAGCGTACCAATCGTAGCGGTAGTCGGCCGGCCGAATGTCGGCAAATCTACTTTCGTCAACCGCATAGCTCAGACTAATGAGGCGATCGTACATGCCGACCGCGGTGTAACACGTGACCGTAGTTACCATCGTGCTGACTGGAACGGCCACGAGTTTATACTGATCGACACTGGGGGGATCGAGATGGGTGGCAGCGACGCCTTCCAAACCTCGATTACGAACCAAGCGCTGGTGGCTTGTGAGGAATCTGATGTCGTGCTGTTCATGGTCGATGGCCAAGGCGGGTTATTAGCAGATGACATCGCAGTAGCCAAGGTGTTGAAACGCTCCAGACGGCCAGTGATGCTATTGGTTAATAAAATCGACCAACCTTTACGAGAAGATCAGATCTGGGAATTCTACCAGTTGGGGTTGGGTGATCCCTGGTCAGTCTCCAGCCAGCATGGTTATGGAACTGGCGATCTGCTTGATGCCTTAGTAGAGCTGTTGCCTGGTCAACCAGCTCCTTTGGAAGCTGACGCAGTACAATCTGCTACTGCGCAGGCTGAGATTTGCATTGCTATCATCGGTCGACCAAATGCCGGAAAATCTACATTAGCAAATCGTCTGCTTGGCGAAGAGCGCTCGATTGTCAGCGAAGTGGCCGGCACCACACGCGATGCTATCGACAGTGTCATCGAACACGATGGTCAGATCTATCGGATTATCGATACCGCCGGTATCCGAAAAAAGTCACAGATTGAAGCAGCTGTAGAATACTACGGTTTTGTGCGGGCGTTACGGGCTATCGATCGAGCCGATGTCGCCCTACTATTGATCGATGCGACGCTGGGACTGACAGACCAGGATCAGCGAGTTGCCCGCTTGGCTGAGGAGCGAGGTTGCGCTTTAGTCATTTTGGTAAACAAGTGGGATCAATTGCACTCGATCGAATCACGAGATGCTGTCCGCCAACAGGTGGTTGACCGTTTACCCTTCGTATCATATGCTCCAGTGATCACTATTTCAGCGTTGACAGGGTTGAGTACTCATAGAATCTTAAGAACAGTCGATGAGGTTTATGAAAACTACTCAGCGACCTTTTTAACCTCCCGACTGAACGCCTTGCTCACCGAGCTGCGCGACTTCGGTCATACAGTCTCACGCGGCCGTATGCACTTACGCATTAACTATGTCACCCAGACTGGCCACAAACCGCCGGTTTTTACTTTTTTCGCTAACCATCCACAAATCGTCGACGACAACTTCTCTCGTTATCTGGAGAACCGACTACGGGCAGCCTTACCACTGACAGGTACCCCAATTCGAATGAAATTCAAGAAAAAAGACTAATGTGGATAAGACCAGGTCAACTCACACGCAAGAAGCGTACCTGCTTGGCTATAATCGAACAATAATATGAATCAGTTGGAGGATCAACATGACTAGTATCTTGACTTTTGCAGTCGTCAGCTTCCTGGTTGGTTTCCTGCTCGGTTCGATACCCTGGGGAGTAATCATCTCAAAGCTGTTTTTCCGCACTGACATCCGTGAACACGGCTCTGGCAATATCGGAACAACCAATGCTTTCCGCACTATGGGTCCTGTTGGAGGGGTAGCGGTCTTCTCCCTAGATTTTTTAAAAGGCTTACTAGCAGGCGGCCTGGCGATGATCTTTGCTGTTTTGGCGGCTTTCGATGTATCCAGCTACGCAGCTGGTGCATTGGTAGGCGGAGCTGAACCATTGACCATCTTCGGAGTCGTCATCAATGATACCGCCAGTCTGACGGCTCTTAACACTCATGTCTTCGGATTGATTCAAGGGTTGGGACTAGTCGGATGCATCAGCGGACACATATTCTCGCCCTGGTTGCACTTTAAAGGCGGAAAAGGGATCGCAGTCGCAGTTGGTTGTCTGTTTTTCGTCTTTGGTTGGCAAGGAGCTTTAGTCTCACTTGGCATCTTTATCGCGCTGGTCATCATTACCAGGATCATCAGCATCGGATCAATCGCTGCGGCGGTTACTGCTCCTGGAGTGGCATTTTGGGTTTCGGATGGTGAGCCGTTCTTTGTCCTGATGGCTTTTATTGCCGGTGGCTTGGTAGTCTGGGCACATCGTGCCAACATCGTACGCTTGCGCACTGGTAATGAACCGAAAATCGGTTCCAAGAAAGCAGCTTCATGATTAATTGCGACACTGACGTAGATATGCCACAACCAGTCGAGGATGTTGCTAGCGTACCCTCTTCAAGCGAGGTTGTCGCTAGCTTAGCCCCTTCAAGCGAGGCTGTCGCTAGCGTACCCCCTTCAAGCGTGGCCGTCGCTAGCTTAGCCCCTTCAAGCGAGGTTGTCGCTTGCCTACCCCCGCCTGTCTCCGTCATCGGAGCCGGTTCCTGGGGCTCAGCAATCGCCTGGCTGCTTGGGCAGAAAGGTGTCCCGGTCAGCTTATGGGCACGCGACACCTCACTGGTCAACCACTTCAACTCCACATCAAGAAACCCGCGGTATCTGAAAGAAATTGTTTTTCCGGATGTAGTGACCGCCACTACCGACCTGATGCAAGCAGTATCCAATGCCAAAGCTTTGATCCTGGTTACACCTTCAGTAGCTGTAGCAGGGATAGCGCAGCAATTGAAACCGCTGATTGCCTACGATACTCCGCTGATTATTCTCAGTAAGGGGCTTGATCCTGACAGCGGACAGTTGCTTGACCGGGTATTAACAGAGACAATCGGTAATTCCCAGCGTATAGCTGTATTATCTGGACCAAACCATGCAGAAGAAATCTGCCTCGGCATACCTGCTGGCACAGTGGTTGCCTCAGCCAGTGAACCTTGTGCTGCATTTTTCCAGAAGCTATTGGCTACTCCGGCTTTTAGGGTCTATGTCTCAAACGATGTAGTTGGAGTCCAACTCTGCGGGGCAGCAAAAAACGTCATTGCTATTGCCTGCGGGGTGTCTGCTGGTCTTGGGTTGGGAGACAATACCCAAGCCATGCTGATGACACGTGGGCTGGCAGAGATCGCCCGCTTAGTCGAAGCTGCCGGCGGCTCTCCGATCACTGGTATGGGCTTGGCTGGCATGGGTGACTTGATTGCTACCTGCACTTCTCCACATTCGCGAAACCGTGGTTTCGGATTGGAACTGGCAAATGGAGGCAATCTGGAGAGTTATCAAGCGCATACCCATATGGTTGTCGAGGGAGCAATAGCTGCGCGTACAATCACAGCGTTGGCTAAAAAGCACAGCGTGGAGATGCCCATTTGCGAGCAGGTCCGCTCGGTTGTCTGGGAAGACCAACCGGTCGAGCAAGCCTTTCAATCCTTGATCAGTCGGGAATTCAAACCAGAGTTTTATTAGGATAAACTGACGGATCTTATATACCTCTACTTGCCAGCATCTCTTAATAATGTGGAGAAGACCGGGGCTGACTTTGACAAACTCGCCAGTAAAAGACCATCTTTAGACAAGGCAACCGCCACAAGCATTCTTCATTATTGCATCTTTACGTCCTTGTGTTTTAGCGTTCAATCAAGCGGCGATCTGCCCAGCCAAGGTTCGACAAGGCTCTTTAAACAGCCAATTCTCAAAAAATGGCCCAAAAGTGGACTTGTGTAGTGGATAAACGCCTAAATACAATTGAATTCCACTATTTTTAGGCGTTTACGCGGTAAAACCCACTACACAAGTCCACTTTTGGTACAAAAAAAGCGTGTAGTGTGCAATGCACCTTAGAATGCTCCTTGAACTATGACAATAGAAGTGCAACTGCATTAGCAATCACTATGTCAGATTCAGCCAGAACTGGCACTTCCAATGTCAATCAAGCCAAGTTATCCAGCCAAGCCTTCCAAATAAGCTTCTTGCCACAGAATCGCTAAAAAATAGTACAAAATCGCGTTCACGTACGATTCGACGCGTTGTTTTCTATCGTATTTAGCCTTTTGGAGGGC
>JAITUO010000202.1 GCA_031286245.1 Coriobacteriales bacterium | reverse complement strand
TTGTCACAATCACTCGTACTGGATACGTCAAACGTCTACCAGTAGCCACATACCGCCAGCAGAAACGTGGTGGTAAGGGCTTACAGGGTGTCAATCTAAAAGACGATGATTTCGTCGAGCACCTCTTTATCGCCAGCACTCACGACTACATGCTGTTCTTCTCCACACATGGAAAAGTATATCGGCTAAAGGTCCATGAATTGCCGGTTGGCAGCCGGCACGCCCGAGGTAGCGCAGTGGTCAATCTGCTGCCTTTCGAAGCCGGCGAAAAAATCGCTGCTGTAATTGCTACCAAGGAATTTCCAGCCGATGAATATCTGCTGTTCGCTACCGAAAACGGCATGATCAAGAAAACTGCGATGAACGCCTATATCAACACCCGTTCAAACGGGTTGATCGCCATCAACCTGCGTGACAATGATGCTTTGATTTCCGTCAAACGGGTCAGACTGGGGGAGAAAGTCGTGATGGTCTCTTCAGCTGGGAAGGCAATACGATTCGACGAAAGCGAAGTCCGGGCGATGGGGCGTGATACCAGCGGTGTGATTGGTATGAACCCTGGTAAGGACGCCCGGGTGTTAGGTATGGAGATTGCTCCGCTGGAAAGCGACCTGTTTGTGATCACCGAAAACGGCTTTGGCAAGCGCACACCGATCAGCGAATATACCGAGCATCATCGGGGCGGGCAAGGTGTCGCTACTATTTCAATGACAGAGAAGAAAGGTCGATTGGCGGGGATGAAAGTCGTGCAACCTGGCCACGAGCTGATGATCGTCTCCGAAGAGGGGGTTGTGATCAGGGTCAGGGCGGCTGATGTTTCACAACAGGGCCGTGCTACCCAAGGCGTTAAGGTGATGAATGTCAGCGACACTGACCGGGTCTGTGCGGTCGCCCGTGTGGTTGGTACCAAGAAAAAGACTGCTACTGGGGCCATCGAAACAGCCGAGAGTGATTTCGACGAAACTGATGACAGTGTTGATGACAATTCTGACGACAACGACAACGTTAACGACAGTGATGCTGATAGTAATAATAGCCAACAGCTGGCTCTGATCGATGAATAAAGGAACCAGGCAATACCGTGCCTTGTTGTTTGATTTGGATGGTACGGTATTAGACACCCGTGAGCTGATTCTAGCTTCCTACCATTATGCCTGCGATCAGGTGTTGGGCTTTCGTTTGCCGGATGAGCCGCTCTTGGAAATGATCGGTGTGCCACTGCCGGAACAGATGTATAAGCTGACTCCACCAAAACATGCCGAGGCGATGGTCTTAGCCTATCGTGAACACAACGCCTTGGCGCACAATAGCCTGATCGAGTATTTCCCTGGAACCCATGAAGCTTTGTCAGCTTTAACCAGCGCAGGCTGGCCGATGGTGATTGTCACATCGAAGCGTAATGACTCGGCTTTGCAAGGCTTGAAATGCTTTGATCTGGATAAGTATTTCGAATTGATCGTTGGGTACAACGACACAGACCGGCATAAACCTGAACCAGACCCTTTACTGTTTGCTGCCAATCAGTTGGGGGTCTTGCCGGAAGAATGCATCTACATCGGTGACAGCCCTTATGACATGCAAGCCGCCCGGGCAGCCGGATGTTTGGCCATCGGCGCCGAATGGGGCTTTTTCGATCGAGACCGTCTGCTGGAAGCCGGGGCTGAAATACTAGTACCGGAGATCAGCAAGCTAGCGGCTATCATCGAGCAACTGGCTTAAGGAAACAAATGGAAAGTAAAACTGATGGACAGGTTTAACGGGCAGGTACCAGCCTGGGCTCTGGCCGTACCTGCCCAACAACTCTGATACACAACGCCTTACTTGGGCTTTTTAACAACTAGCCTAAGTAAGTGTTACTTGTAGAAATTCCTCCCATAGGAGTCATACTCTTCGGTGATCCAGCGTGCTTTATTGGCGGTGTCTGGATCGTCCGGGTCACCATAACTACTGCCCCAGAAGACAAAACCACCATCAGTGGCATGGGTGTCGATACAATCCCGAACCGCCTGGCGCACTACCTCTTCCGGTGCATGTGGATAGTTAGCTGGGCCAGATGAGTCAAAGCAGCCCTCCAAGGCAAACTTGCGCCCGTACTTCTGCTTGATGCCAACCAGGTCATTCATCACCTGTGCCGGTTGCCAGATACTGACACCCATCTCGATCCAGTCCTCAATCAGGTCTTCAGCACGACCGCAGCAATGCATGGCTATTGGGATACCGGCATCTCTGAACAGCTTGGCGTCGGCATCATGCCAGGGTTTAACCAGCTTGCGATAGGTTTCCGGAGACACAAACAAGTTGTTGGCCGTAGCGATATCATCGCCTAGTGAGAACATGTCCGGACGGTAGTAATCTAAGATCTTGGTGTTCAATTTCTGATAAAAATCATGCATGTAGCTGTAAAGCTCCATGATCTCATCAGGCTCTTCGAGCATTGCACTGAGACCTTCAGTACAGCCCATGAAATTCAATACGGGCAAGAAGTAACCGGTCATGCCCCCAACCAGAACGGTCTGGTTGCGATCGACCATCTCTAAATCCTTCTTTGCTGCTGCCTCCCAGTCGATATCGGGAAGCTCTGGAGCCTTGATGATATCTCGCCAGTTACGGATATCATCTAAGATGTGCTTGCCAGGTACCGGCTGGGACATATAACTGGTCATTTTAGATGCCTTGTACTCAACACCCCACATGTCAGTAAACCCGGCAGGATTGCCGTCTGCATCCATTTGGCATTCACCGAACATCGGTACCGCACTCACCATTGCCATCGCAGTTGCAGGCGGTTTTCCTGGCGATGGATACATTGCCCGCGGAACCCATTCCGGCATTTCGCCGTTGACTACTCGCAGGTAGTTCTCTTTTTCTGTCAGCATATTTTCCTCCACTCCGATCTGCTTTGACTAAGCTATCCCTCTGCATAGTCAGAGCATAAAACAACCATACTTAATTATAACTTATTTATCGAGTTGTCTGGCTATGAGTATGCAAACAATCGTTTATAAGAATACTAGGATGCGATTAGTGGTTGGCCGCCCCGACAGTAGCCAGCCACCCCGACAGTAGCCAGCCGCCCCGACAGTAGCCAGCCGTAGGGGTATTAAAGCACCTCGTCACTCAGATAGGGGCTGGGTTGACGGGCATCCATACCTCGCGCTGCAAAGGCTTTATAGATTCGATGGTTCATGATCATTGCCAATACTCTGACAACAAATCCAGGTATCTTCATCAGGCTGGCTTGATAGACTGAGTCTGGTGATGGCTCGCTGTTATGGATATGATCAAAGAATATCGTGAGCTGTTTTTTTACCTTCTTGCCATTCGGTAGCTTTTCTATTGGCTGGCCGTCCAGCATGGCACCCAACCCCATGATAAAGCCACCTCGATAACTGATGTCTACATGACCAGCAAACAGTTTGAGCATATTCAAACCACTGATATGTGTATGAGCATAAGGCATTCCTCCCTGAATGATACCGTACAAACTCTGGCCATGAAACAAACCTGGTCTGGTAGCTAGTTCTTCCAGGAGATGGGTGGTGTCAGCTGAATATGTGTTTGTGTAACAAGGGCCACAGATTACTAAACAATCTGCTGTCGAAACCGCTTCAAAGATAGCAGTCAGGTCTTTCAAGTGACTATATAGATTAAAGAATGTGATGTTGTCGCCATACGCTTCAAGATGATCTTTTAATCGGCCCACCAGCATCGCACTGGTACCGCGCTTGCGTGGACTGGTATTGATCACAACGATATTACTCATCAGCCAGCCACCTCCAAAATAATAGCTTCATATGTGTCTTTGTCATAGGGTAAAACCAAGGGCTCACCTGACCATGCAGCAATCCAGATATTCTCATTAATCAATTGCTTGAAGTGGTTGGCCTCAACTTGAT
This sequence comes from Coriobacteriales bacterium, assembly GCA_031286245.1. Lineage (GTDB taxonomy): Bacteria > Actinomycetota > Coriobacteriia > Coriobacteriales > UBA8131 > WQXZ01. Next base: position 4,421 of record JAITUO010000202.1, on the reverse strand, counting down.
CAACTCCATCACCAAGTCCGATAACATAAAAAGCAGTATTTGATGTTTTACTTTTTACCAACTCACCCTGGCGATAATGATAGCGGCGGTCAATGATCAATGATAATTTATCGATAAGTCGTTTGACTTTAAAAGAGTACCCGCCAAAGACAACTGATGTCATGACGATGATCGTCTGGGAATGTATCAGACAAGGCAGAATAAGGTCTGCATCGTCACGTACAACACATCTGCCATAGGTCTTCTCCTCACAACCTCGGCAGGCATAACACGGTTCAATATGCATGCTATCCAAACAGAAGTATTTCACTTTTTTGCCGGCATCCAGAATTGATCTGTATAAGGCTAACCCCAGACTGTCAGTTGCTTTATCAGTTAGTATGCTAATCACTAAAGCCTCCATATCCTCGATCAGCAGAAAGTATCAACAGAACAGTAATTCTGGCGAAATATCATCATCCAGACAACACCTGGCAACTCGCTACCTGGCTATATGCGCGTAACCAGACTTAGAAAGCCACTCGAAAGCATAACCAACGGTATTGTCAGCCAGTTTTCTCTCTAAGAAATCCTCAAACGGTTCTACTTCCGGCATCACGAACAGAGTCTCGTCATTGGCTTCGGGTGCCCCATAAATTCGCAGAGCAGCCAAACCAGCAAAGATGTTTTCTATCGGAGTGTGTGGACCGATATTGTTAAAAACGAACGTGAGGGGAGTTGGCCCGGCTTTACCAGCTAGCACATATCGCTTGATACGATCTACTAACTCATCGATGCTGCCGGTTTGCATCAGGCTGGTAGAAACTCCAAGCGACAAAGGGACATTGCGGCTGGTAGCAGCCTGACGGAAAAACACCGGATCCATGTTCTCGACATCAGGATCCATGACGGACAGACTGCCAACCATGCTGGACACCTGGTCACAGAAGCGCTCCAGGTCTTCTCCACATAAAAACATGTAACCCCAGATGCCGGCGTTGGTGACCGGGAGACCGAGTCCTGAAGCCTCGGAGATACGAGCAATATAGGGCATGAATTCTGCGACCATGTCAACACTGACCATCGGTGGGCTGAACCAGGCATCTGCCAGGCTGATTGTGGTGATACCAGGCAGTTTCTGGCTGAGAGCTGCAATCATGGGACCCAAAAGGTCGTCCACACAGCGACGCAGCAGCTCGTGAGCAAAAAGCGGTTCGGTCAGGCAGGCTACCAGCAGGTTTTCCAAACCGAAGAGGCTGCAAGCCAGGCTCCAGGGAGCACAGAATGTCGGGCTGTAGTCCAACCCACACAGCCTGGTCCAGGCAGCAGCATAGTCCAAGAGGTAGGGCAGGCGTCCACTATCCAGGCCATTGAAACGGATTTTTTCGAGGTCGGCAGGGCTTTTGACTAAAAAGTCACTGCGATCGATATCAGGCAGGTGGTCAGGATAAAAAACCATCTTGGCTCCTGATACCTCAGATTCGAAATTGTAGATATCCAGGTTCGCTATCAACAAATCCACGCCAACATACTCCCAGACCAGTAGAGAGCATTCCGCCATGGCAGCGCCGTTGTCACGGAACAGATAGTCATATGGCAACTTGCATAACTCCGGGATAAGCTCGTTCATTTGTGCCCGGCAGGGCACAGCGGCATCCGGCCAGTTTGCCAAGCCTTGTAATGCGGCCAGGCGGGGCAGTATAAAACTCTTTTGCATCTGTGCGATCTTTTCGTCCATGCGAAACCTCCCTTTTTTTGTTGTTGAGTAACAGGCTTGTCAAATGCCAATCACTAGGTTAAGTATGCATAACCGGAATACTCCAGCCAATCAAATGTATAACCAACAGCGTTATCGATCATCTTACGCTTCAGAAAACTTTCGAATGACTCCAGCTCAGGCATTTCAAAAACAGTTTCAGCAGTTGCTTCCGGGTCACCAAAGATGTTGACAGCGGCAATGGCAGCAAACACGTTTTCCAGTGGAGTAAAAGGAGCGATATTGTTGAAGAAGAAAGTGAAAGGAGTGACCCCATCTTTACCTACCAGCATGTAGTATTTGATCTGGCGGACAATCTCTTCTACTGGTGCATCCTGCAGCATCGAAGTGGACAAGCCCAACAACAGTGGACAGGCTTGTCGGTCAGCATAGCCACGAAAATATTCTGGTCCAATATTTGTGACATCGGGGTCATAGGCTCGTACACCGCGACTGGCGCGAACCACCAGGTTGGTCAGGCGGTCGAGATCATAACCTTTCAGATATGTGTAGCCCCAGATACCGCCATCTATGACAGGCAGATCCAGTCCTGCTGCTTCTGATACCCGGTAGATATAAGGCTCGTACTCCTCCATAACATCCAGGCCGATCAACGGGGGACTGAACCAGGCATCAACACAGTTGATACTGGACAAACCAGGTAACACAGAGTTTAAGGCATTGATTAATGGCCCTAAAAGATCATCAGTGCATCGGCGTAGCAACTCATGGGTAAACTCCGGATCTGCCACACAAGCGACCAGCAGGTTCTCTGGTCCAAAGAGGTTGCAGGCCAGGCTCCAGGGAGCACAAAAACTTGGAAAACCTTCAAGTCCACAGTATCTGGTCCAAGCCTTCTGGTATTCGATCATGTACGGCATCCGCCCACTAGCTAGTCCAGTGAACCTGATTTTCTCCAGATCATCAGGCCCTTTGACAAGGTAGTCCTTACAATCTATGGCAGGCATGTGATTTGGGGAGAATACCATCTTGGCTCCGGCTGCTTCAGCCTCGAAATTATAAAAGTCCAAGTTAGCAGACATCATGTCAAGACCGGTATACTCCCAAACCAAAAGAGTGCATTCAGCCATCGCACTACCGCTGTCCCGGTAAAGATAGTCATAAGGCAGCCTGCAAATCTCCGGGATAAACTCATTGACCTGGGCTGAATGGGGTACAGGCGCTGGCCAGTCGGAAACACCAGCCAGTTTGCCTAGTCGGGGCAGCACAAAGCTTTTCTGTTGTTGGAGTAGATTCACTTCAACGTTTTCGTCTGCTTGCATAAGACAACTCCCTCTATATAGACCACGACAACGAATTGTACCCAGATATTGGCAGCCTGCCTGTTAGCAATAACTAAGCTCACAAAAACAGAGGTTGAAAAGTGAAAATAATCGACGGTTTGTCCAAAGTCTGAGAAGGAAAACCAGGAATGTGCTGTCATCGATAAGGTAACCCTGGTTTACGTCATCATCGACAAAGTAACCCTGGTTTACGTCGTCATCGATAAGGTAACCTCAAACAGTATTGGGAATCTTTAGAGATCAAAGATCACAAAGCAGAATTATTAGGGTCTATGAGCTGGTAAAGTCCTCAGGGCTTACTGAATCTAAGAATGATCGGAAAGCCTCTACGTCGTTCTCATCCAAAGGCTCGCGATTCTTACCAGGCAGGAAGGGCAGAGACGCCTCCAACAAAACCTGTTCGTCAACATAAAGCGGTGCCTGGGTACGCACAGCCAAAGCGATCGAATCAGAAGGACGAGCGTCGATTTCGATAGTCTCATCGCCCTGAGTCAAAACAACAGAGGCATAAAAAGTCGAGCCTTCGACACGGTTTATCAAAACCGCTTCGATATCACCATGCAGGGCTTGAACAGCAGATGTTAACAAATCATGTGTCATTGGACGCGAATGCGGTATGCCTTCTAAGGCGACACCAATGGCAGCAGCCTCGCTGGGGCCGATCCAGATCGGTAAAACACGTCGCTCATCGTCTCCGGCTTCATCTTCCAGAGGGCGAAGGATGACTACCGAAGGAGAAGGAGGGATGCCAACCATCAAGGTTTCAATACGAACCAAAATCATGGGTTCAGTATAGCTTATAGACAAGACATCCTGTGAGATGGAATCGTTTGAGCGAACGGCTGGGCCATAAAAACCAAAATGAAAGGGATTAATACCATGTGGAGAAGACCCGGTTTTATCCACATGATCGTCTTGGTTCAGCGAGAGGTTATTCGCAAGTATTCACTGTGCTTTAAAGGCTCTTTGGCTCTGCTTTATCCGGTTCTCCAAAAAGCAGAAGACCAGTGTTTGTGGAATAATGAAACCGTGTGGGTCGCAGACAATAGCTGCTAATCTGCGAGAAAAGAGAATGGAGGGAGTATGAAAGATCAAGACTTATCAAGACGGGATTTTATCAAAGGAGCCGCAATCGCGGCTACCGGTGCAGCTGCGCTAGGATTGGCTGGTTGCGACAACAGCAGTAGCGGTGGCAGCCTGCCGACTTCCTGGGATAAGGAGGTCGATGTTGTAGTCTGTGGAGCCGGAGTTGGAATGGTAGCTGGGATTGAAGCTACTACAGCCGGGGCGGATGTTTTGATTCTGGAAGCCGGTGACCATGTCGGTGGTCTATGGATCACGGCCGGCGGCAGCTGTACTATGGGCGGTAATAATGTCGTCCA
>JAITUO010000198.1 GCA_031286245.1 Coriobacteriales bacterium | reverse complement strand
TTTTATCCAGGAAGTAAGAAAAAGGGTAAAGGACAGTTATGGCTTCGAACTCCAATCAGAGATCAGATTCCTCGGGTTCTCCTGATCGCCGACGCCGCGCTGTTTATCGATCGACTACCAGCAAGCGGTATATTGAAGCAGAAACATCATCGGATAGCCTTCGAAGGAGGACAGTCGATTACGAACAAGGTGCCCAAAACGATTTGCAGAAACAAGAACATCAGAAAGACCGCCGAATGCGTAATGCCCGCATGCTGAGGCAGACAGACTCGGTGCGAGTATTAGAAGAGAGCCGGCGCCGTCAGGCTGAAAGGCAAGTTTCTGCTCAAGACAGTCGTCTGCAGTCAGGACAGACTGTTGCTCGGGTTTCTGAAAGAAGTCAACGTGAGCAACGAGAGCAAGCCAAGCTACGCCGTGAACAACGGACTAAAAGCCAGTCGCAAGCCATCCGTTATGGTAAAGCTTATGTTTTTATTGCAGCGATAATTGTTGTACTACTGGCAGGTGCTATTACATATTTCTCGCCAGCATTCACAATCAAGACAGTAGAAGTCGATGGAGATTGGTATATCAAGGCAGATCACCTGACGGAAATCGCCCAAGTGCCAATCGATACTACATTGCTCAGGGTTGACACTAACATGGTCGCCGAGCGAGTGGCTGCTGATCCCTGGGTCGCATCAGCTACTGTCTCACGAAAATTCCCTGCTACATTACGGATCGTTATCACCGAACGCCAACCAGTGGCAGTCGTTTATCTGTCAAAAGCTGATCGGAGCAGTGGCAAAGATGTCTGGCTACTGGCATCCGATGGGACCTGGCTGGGAGAGCTTTATGAATTAAAGTCCGATATCCAAGGTCTGGACAACCAACAGTTGATCCACATAGATGATGTCGATGCTACTATCTATCCCCAGGCCGGTAGTGAAGTCGAGGATCCGGGACTGATAAACGCCATAGCCATCATTAATGGATTCAGCTCATCCATGCGAACCATGGTAAGTTGGATCTCGGCTCCCAACGTGGTACAGACTACTTTGTACCTGAACAACAATGTTGAAGTAGCGTTTGGAGCAGCAGATGATATCAATATCAAGGAAGCTGTCATCAACGAGTTGATCTCCAAGCATGGACCGCTGCTGTTATATATCAATATCCGTGTAGCAGACCGGCCAACAATCCGTTTGGCAGATAACTAACCTAAACAACCAGATCAGTTTTTGAGATTATGCATAACAGCCAGCCCGGCTGGGATATGCTTTCAAGCAGATGGGCTTCTCCCCATGATCTTGAATTGTGGTAATCTTGAGTATGCATATGAGTGGTCACAATAGAGGAGGTTAGCATGCCTGTTTTAATACCTGATGCTGTTCGAGTACCAGCTGATGTCCTGCCTGAGGCCAGGGCTATTTATGTTGAAAATTATCTGGCTGCCACACGCGGTACCGGTCGGTTAATGCTTTATGCCTGCGATCAGAAAGTCGAGCATATGAATGACGACTTTTTCGGAGAGGGCATCGATCGGGCAGATAACGACCCCGAACACCTCTTTAGAATCGGTTCCACCGGGGTAGTTGGAGTACTGGCTGGGCAAAGAGGTCTGATAGCCCAATATGCTGCTGATTATCCTGATATCAACTACCTGGTAAAGATGAATAGTAAAACCCATCTGGTTAAAACTACTCAGGACGACCCTTACTCAGCTCAGCTTTATTCGCTCGAAGCGGTGCTAGCTTTGCGGGACACGGGAGTGAATGTCGTTGGCATCGGTTATACAATCTATCTGGGTAGTGAGTACGAGTCCAACATGCTATCGGAAGCTGGCGAGCTGATCGCCGAAGCTCACGCTGCTGGGCTGATTGTCGTGCTATGGATCTACCCACGCGGAAAGGCTGTTACAGATGAGAAAGATGCCCAATTGATCGCTGGAGCAGCTGGAGTGGCAGTCTGTCTGGGTGCTGACTTTGTCAAGGTCAACCCACCCAAAGCGACCGAGCAGCAAAGCTCAGCCGAGTTGCTGGCCATCGCTTCAGAAGCAGCGGGGCGGACTGGATTGGTCTGTGCCGGCGGATCGACTGTCGAAGCCGAGAAATTCCTGAGCCAACTGTATGATCAGATCCATATCGGCGGGGCGATTGGCAATGCTACAGGCAGAAACATCCACCAGCGTTCGCTGGCTGAAGCAGTCCGCCTGACGAAGGCAATCAGTGCAATCACATTGGCGGATTATAGTGTGGAGAAGGCCCTGGCAGTTTTTAACGGTTCCGAGGATTTTCAGTTTGACTGATTTTTGATTAGCCAATCTATATTATTGGGGAAACTGGCTGGGGTGGCGTTTGAAGAAGTCGGTACGGGGCGGCAATTCCTTAAGCCCATGTGATTGTCTGGTTATGTCATCTGGGGAGACAAACGGTTCGAAGCCGCTGGGGACGCCTTCGTCATCGATATGGTTCCAACTGAAGAAATCAGCCTCACTGGTCGGTAATTCCAAGTATTGGAAAACCATCCGGCAGCCTGCTGGAGCAATCGAGTGCATCAGCAGCAAACAGACCCGTAAAAGATAAAAGCAATCAGTCAATAACTGTCGGCGGGTCGCTGGGTTATCTGCGGCTTTTGCTCTGTCCGACCAGTACTTGTTAGCAACTCGGACATAATCACTGGCAATCTGGTTGGCGATATGCAGTTCCTGTCTGGCCATGGCTAATTCATAGGCTAAGACAGCTTCAGCGGCTTGGCCAGTTAATTCAATCGAAACATCACCCAATGGCATTTGTCCAGCAAGTTCTGTTTGTACGGTATAAAAACATGAACGGGCCAGGCGGTTCAAGATATTTGTCAGAACCTGGCCGTCCTTCAATACTGGGTCAGAGTCTTTTGGCCCTGCATCGGGATTCAGTGGTTTAGGACGGAAGCTGGCTTGCTTAAGTGATAATCCGAGCGCTACGAAATGAGCACGCAGTTGCTCTGCGGTGTAGTAGTCCAAGAGCTCATCAGCCATCGGTGGTCGCAAAGCTCCCGACGATGAAGCCTTTCGCCCGAAGTACAACAAATGATAATTAGCTACCAGCTGTGTTTGTTGCAGATCACCGGTTTGCGTGGATGGGTCAACGGTATCGCAGCCATTCAGTCCAGCAATCAGTGGAGTTTGAGCGACTCCATAAAAGTAGATGTTGTCCTGTCCAATGAATTGATAAACCTGTGATTTGGGATTACACCAGTAGTCCTGCCAGACCTGGCCTTTAATCGCTGGTCGTTCAGGGTTCAGACTGGTAATTGAAACACCATCAAATAGGCAACCTAAATAGGTTTGGCAAAAGCTGATTGGCGCCCAGAGAGACTCCGGCCAACACCAGACGGTCAGCTTATCTTCTCGGCCTTCTAAGTCCGGAGCCGCCACACCCCAGGCGATATTTCCGGTCAGCCGAAATGGTACCAGGGTTTTGCCTGTACGGTAGCGGATAGCAGCTTTATCGAGTATCTGGCAGGCCAGGTCACGCTCTTCCAGATTATCGAACTCCAGCTCAAAGCTCGTGTTTTTATCGTTTGGTTCGTGCATGATATGACTGGGCAGAAAGCCAGCCAGCGATGGATATTCATTGAGGTGATCGTTTCTGACATAGATGATTGGCGGTAGCAGAAATTCTGCCATTGTGTCAGTAACGACCTTTCTAGTGGTACCGGACTGACTGAGGCTTGCGATGTAATTCTCCAATAGTGTTTTGAAACTAGCCAAGTCGAGATACCAGTTGGAGACCTGTCGCATCACCGGTGGTTTTCCGGATAACGTGCTAATCGGATCGATCAATTCTTCCGGTTGATAGGAATGACCGAGACTGCACTCATCAGCATAGGCCTGTTCGGACCGGCAGCCTTCCCAGGGGCATTTTCCTTCAACCTGACGGCCATTCAAAAAACTTTGTTTCTCCTCATCAAAGAATTGAGCTGTAGATAACCAGCGTAAATGCCCATGGTCATACAACCGCTGGAAAACCTCATTCGTCAGGCGCTGATGATAGCTGCGAGCGGATCCTAAACCACTACCCTCATATATGTCCAACGAAATATCATATGCTGCCAAGGATTTATACTGAGCCTGGTGGTTCATCTCTACATAATCATGAATGCTACCTGAAAACTCTCCTGCCTCGAGCATTTTGCGATAACCCTCGTCGATAGGTGATCCATAACAATCGGTACCGCTGATGAATAACACATTTGCTGCACCGATGCGGTCCCGCAGGAAGCGGGCGAAGATATCTGCGGGGACAAAAACGCCACCGATATGGCCGAAATGGAGGCCTTTGTTACCATATGGCATGCCTGCTGTGACAACAGCACGGTCAGGAAAGCTGGGGCGGTTATAGTTGTTTGGCATATCACTCTCTTCCAGCATGAATAAACAAACGCAATGATTATTACATATGCCTGAATCTTCAGTAGACAGCAAGTTGAGTTCTGGCTCTATAATATGACACACGGATACTGTATTCGAGCCGATTATCATTAACCTTTGGAGGAGCAATATGGCGGAATTCGATTTTGACAAGTTCACGAAAGACATTCTTGACGGCCTCAGCAGTGCTGCAGAAACAGTTACTGATGCAGCTTCGGGAGCTGCAGAGAGTGTTGGGCGATATCGGGATTTCTTCGAAATCGGCCGTGACTTGTTCAACAGTGGAGCGGTTACCAGCCATGGCGGCAATCTCTCGGTCAGTGATGGAAAAACTATCTGGATAACTGGAACAGGCACCCGCCTGGGACATCTCTCGACGAACAGTGTTGTCTCGGTCGGTTGGCTGCCATCGAACAGTGATACTGCTGCCTCCATCGAGTTGAAGGTACATCGTGCCATGTACCATGCTTTAGCAGAGCGTCTGGCATCTTTGAGCCTGCCATTCACAGAGGCAGCGATAGTCCATAGCCATGGCTTGCATACTGTCTACCATTCTTTAACTAAAGAGTCCATTCTTCCCAAGGATGCAGAAGGCTTGCATCTGCTAGGCCAGTCGATACCAGTGTTGACCCCTGGACAGGCGATCGCTTCTGACGAGGTGGCTGGCTTAATGGCACAATTAGTCAGGCATGGTGCAAGTATTGCAGTGGTACGCGGTCATGGCCCATTTGCTTTAGCTGATAGTATGGAGAAAGCCTATCGACTGGTTTCCTGTTTGGAATACTCTGCCTCGCTGCTGACTCTGATAGGGTAGCGTGCTGTCACTTGTAATTAGGGGAGGCAGCTGAAGCCAGGCTACCACGCAGCCAGGCTTTGAGGTTGCGTGACTCCTGGTTAGCTAACACTCCGAAATCATGTAGTAAGTGTGACGGTTTGATACGGTATTCCCAGGACAGTTCGGATTTCTCAGCAACGGTTGATTCTGAGAGCTGTTCAAATTCAGCTTTGAGGGCTTTTAGTGCTGCAGTCTGTTCAACACTGGGATTGTAGGAAGGGCCGCCATGGTCATCCAGCAGTTCGTCCAGTTGGCGCATTTGGTCACGAGCACGAAGTATTCTCTCGCCGGTTCGGATTGCTAGAGACTGATCAACAACACCAGCTGCTGCTTTGGCTCGATTGATGTCAAAAGCTGCTTGATATGTCGCTTCGACCAAAGTATCAGTATCGATAGCCTGTGAGCGGTAGTTCATGATGTGTTTCCAGGACGGCATCAGCATTCGCTGACGGTGTTCAGCAAGAGTTGTAGCCAGCAGGTTGTATTCGGCAGGCAAACCGCTAACGCGCGCTGCCAAGGCATCATCAAAAGCCCGTGAACCAATATCCAAGAAAGGTGCCATGGGGGCTATGAAGACACGCAAGCGGGGGTCGTTGCCAACGCGCTCGTATAAACCTAAGACATACTCACCAGTCGCCAGGATGCTTTTTGCAGTTTGCCCGGGGATTCCGGTCATGAAATAGAGATCAAAGCGCTGACAACCTGCTGCCAAGGCATCGGTGATTGTGTCTTCCAGCTCTGTGCTGGAGTAATGGCCTTTACCAAAGGCAGTACGGACAGTGTCATCGTGACTCTCAGCACTGATTTCAACTGACCACCCTGGTAAATTCCTACTCATCAACTGGTATAGCTCACGGCCAGCTTCACGGCCGCCAGGAGGTGGGCCGAAGAATTCAAAACCGATAGGGTTTATTAGCTTTCCACGCAAGCCTTCGATTACCTGGCGAGAATAGTCCCTGCCACCCATCAATAAATCATTTAGTAAAAACAAGGGGCCCCAGATATGTCTTTGGGCTTCAGTAATATCTCTGACCAACAAACCAGGGTCGCGCCAGGCGGTGTGCTGACGACCAAAATGCTTGTCGAAAGCAGTGTGCGAGCCCCCACAGGTATAGCAGTTGCGGTCACAACCGCGGGAGCAGATGCTGGCAACAATCGGGTAGCTGGCCCAGGATTTGAAGGGAAGATAAGAGCTGAAGGAGCGATCTCGAAAAGCTCCACGCATTGGGTATTGGTAATCCAATGCCACATGATCAAAGTCATCAGGCACCCAGGATAGTGGGTTATGAGTGATACAACCGGCTTGGTCTTTCCAACTGAGATTCGGGATCTCGGCCAAAGCAGCAGCTGGAGACCCGGTTGTTTGGATTGAGGCTGTGACAGAGCTAGCCTTTAGCACCTGCATCAAATCTAAAAACGGTTCTTCGGTCGAGTCTCCACGTAACACATAGTCTACACAGTCGAACTCTATCAACTCCTGGGCATAATATGTCGCAGATAAACCGCCAAAAATCACAGGGATCTCAGGATGCAGTCGCTTGAGCAACCTGGCCACCTCGATAGCTCCGTGACAATGCGGCAGCCAGTGCAGATCGATACCAAAAGCTTTTGGATAAAAACGACCTAAGTCCTGCTCCACATTAAGCTTGGGGTCAATCAACATGCGGACTGCCAGGTTATGAATGCGGACTCTTACATCATGACGTTCGAGGTATTCACCAATCGTCGCGAAGCCTAAAGGATACATCTCAAAGACTGGCGTTGATGGCACCATATCGGAGACTGGGCCATACATCACAGACCGCTCGCGGAAATCAAAGACAGCTGGAGCGTGGATCAATATCAGATCAGCTTGCGGCATCAGGTTTTATCCACATGTCCTATCTCAAGAGTTGGGGAGTAGAGCAAAGCCATAATTACAAAATGCATTATCAATAAATGGTGCCCGGGGTGAGAGTCGAACTCACACGTCTCTCGACAAAGGTTTTTGAGACCTCCGCGTCTGCCATTCCGCCACCCGGGCTGACTTTTTTAGACGGTCGTGACATATGCAGCAATTCGGCAATAGCAGTCGGACTTTCCATCCAAAAAAATACGAGAGGTATTGTAGCATAGCAGATGAAGGGTTTAATAAGGTTTGCAGAAAGAGAGACGTATGTTTGTAGTATTCCTGACAGGGGGGTTGGCGTCTGGGAAAACAACTGTTGCCGCCTGGCTGGTTGAAAAAGGTGCGATAGTGCTGGATCTCGACCAAATTGCCAAGCAGGAACAGGAGACCGCAGCTGTACTTGTCGAGTTGACGATAGCATTCGGGTCGGACATCGTTGATACGCAAGGAAAACTTGACCGTAAGTTGTTGGCCGAACGGGCTTTCGTTTCGAAACAGAATGCCGACAAATTGAATGCAATCTGCTGGCCGCCAGTGACTAAACGTCTATCAGAATACATCAATCAAGCCAGGTCAGATCAGCATATGGAGCAGAGACTGGTCGTTGTCCAAGTTCCGATGCTGGTCGAAGCATCAGCCCTGATCCCACTGGCAGATGAAATAGTAACTGTCAGTGCGCCAGAAGAATTGAGGTTGGATCGGGCTTTAGAACGTGGTATGACTGGCCTGGATGCCAGGCGTCGTCTCAATAATCAGGCTGCCGATGCAAAACGCGAAGCAATCGCTGACACCGTTTTTCATAACTCCGGTAGCCTGGAGCAGCTGTTCGAGGCAGTCGATGATTGGTATTTCGCGCATCAGAAAGCAGGTCATTTCGATGTCTGATGACAGCAGTCCTAACTTGCCGCAGTATAGAAAACTAATGCTACCGGGAGAAAATCTAGCGCCTGGCAGCAATCTGTTAGCCAGTAGCAGTCAATTGTCGGGAGAAAACCAGGCGCCTGGCAGCAGCAGCCTGCTTGTCTCCCCAGATACAGTTTTGCCGAGAGAATTCTGGCAGTCGGGCAGTGCGTTCAAAGTCATTGCTCCCTTTGAACCGGCCGGGGACCAACCTCAGGCAATCGCTGCATTGGCCGACGGTATTAACAAGGATCTGCGCTACCAAACCCTGCTTGGTGTAACTGGCTCCGGTAAGACTTATACCATGGCCAAGGTCATCGAGCAGGTTCAAAAACCAACCCTGGTGATGGCACCGAACAAGACCCTGGCTGCTCAATTGGCCTCTGAGCTGAAGGAGTTTTTCCCGAACAACGCTGTTGTGTATTTCGTGTCCTACTATGACTATTACCAGCCCGAAGCCTATGTACCGGCGTCAGACACCTTTATCGAAAAGGATGCCTCGATTAACGAGGAGGTAGAGAAACTGCGCCATGCTGCGACTGCAGCTTTACTCTCACGTCGCGATGTTGTGGTTGTGGCTTCAGTCAGCTGTATCTACGGGATTGGTTCGCCGGCTGATTATGCCGGTATGGCAGTTTTTTTAGATCGCAGCCGTCCGACTGACCGTGATGACCTGATTCGCGCTTTGGTCGAGATCCAATACGATCGCAATGACTTCGAGCTGCTGAGAGGGACTTTCCGGGTCCGGGGTGACGCAGTTGACATTTTTCCGCCATATGCTGACCTTCCTTTGCGCGTTGAACTATTCGGTGATGAAGTCGAACGGATAGCCGAGGTCAGCATGTTGACAGGAGAGGTAATACAGGAGTTTAACTACATACCAGTCTGGCCGGCATCACACTATGTGACTGAGCGTCCAAAGATCGAGCGTGCCCTTGACACTATCCAGCAAGAGTTGACTGATCGTTTAGTCGAGTTGAAGGCTGCCGGTAAACTATTGGAAGCCCAACGTCTGGAGATGCGTACCTATTTCGACCTGGAGATGCTCGGTAACTTGGGATTTACCAGTGGCATCGAGAACTACTCGCGTCACTTGGATGGTCGGGCTGCTGGTGAGCCACCATTCACGTTGATCGATTATTTCCCCAAAGACTTCTTGTGTATCATCGATGAAAGCCATGTCACAGTGCCTCAGATCCGCGGTATGCACGAAGGTGATCGCTCACGGAAAGTCACGTTAGTCGATTACGGGTTCCGGTTGCCGAGTGCCTTGGACAATCGACCACTCAGATATGACGAGTTCGAACAGCGCATCCCACAGTTCGTTTATGTTTCGGCTACACCCGGCGATTATGAGATGCGTATTAGCCAGGCTCGTGTAGAGCAGATCATCCGTCCGACTGGGTTGCTTGATCCGGAGGTCATCGTCAGGCCTACTCAGGGGCAGATCGACGATATTATCGAAGAAGCCCGCTTACGAACTGAGCGCAGCCAGCGTGTTCTGATCACCACCCTAACCAAGAAGATGGCAGAAGACCTGTCCGAGCACCTGCTCGACCAAGGCATCAATGCCCGCTATATGCACTCTGACATCGCAACACTACAGCGCGTAGAGATTCTGCGTGATTTACGGACCGGCAAGTTTGATGTCTTGGTCGGTATCAACCTCTTGCGCGAAGGTCTCGATCTGCCAGAGGTCTCACTGGTCGCCATTCTTGATGCCGACAAAGAAGGCTTCTTACGTAACCACCGTTCACTGATCCAAACGATCGGTCGAGCAGCCCGTAATGTCTCTGGACAGGTCATCATGTATGCCGATGTGGTCACCGCTTCAATGCGTGCGGCAATCGACGAAACCCAACGTCGCCGCGAGCTTCAGCAGGCATTCAACGAGGAGCATGGCATTGAGCCGCAGACTATCCGCAAGGCCATCAACGATATCATGCAATACATAGAGACCGCGACAGCAGCCGATGACACCAGTTTTGATACTCTGGCGGACGAGTTAGGCGGCTTGGAACGCTCCGAGGTATTGCGTATCATCAGCTCACTGGAAGATGAAATGGCGGCTGCCGCCCAGGGCATGGATTTTGAGAATGCCGCCTTCTTGCGCGATCAGATCGTGCATCTTCGAGCTCGGATTGAAGGGGCTGAGGAGAAGGACGTGCTGGAAGCGTTACGCAAAAGCTCTCGTCGTTCAGCGAGTGGGCCGGCTAGACGCCGCAAACGGACGACTAAACGTTAATAGAATAGGCTGGCTGGATGAATCAGCTGGACTTGCTTTGGTTGGCTGGATGAATCAGCCGGACTTGCTTTGGTTGGCTGGATGAATCAGCCGGGATTATTGCATGTTATCAACCAGCATTCAGTCGGTCGACTAACTGTGCCACATCACCGACTGTTTTTAACTGTTCGCTGTCAACCACGTCGATAGTCAGATGGAACTCATCTTCCAAGGCTATGATTAATTCAACAGCATCCAGGGAGTCGGCGCCAAGGTCATCGGCAATATCTGTCTCAGCCTGGATCATCTCAATGTCAATGCCCATCTGCTCAGCCAATCTCTGACGAATAATCTCCAAGCTGCTTGCCATTCTGGCTCCCTTCTTAGTACATAGATAAACTATGGATATTCATGCAACAGAGCTAACACAATAACACAACCGAAGTATTTGTATTGTCGATCACCAGTGTTTTACGTTTTGTCAGTGGTGCCGTTCATACCCTGGTTTACTTGGTTCGGTTCTGTTAAAACAACGTACTAATCTACGTCCAGTTACAAGCATGTGAAATTTTGCCGCAAAAAGGGCCTTTTTGTACGATATTCCATGAGGTGGGAGGTCGCTTTTTATACAA
>JAITUO010000161.1 GCA_031286245.1 Coriobacteriales bacterium | reverse complement strand
CCAGATAGAAACTATTCTTATTATCCTCACCGAAACTGTTGTCGATACCGCCGATGGCCAGCATGAAGCTGAAGGTAAACAAACAGGCAGTGCCGATAACCATGAGGTAAAACCGACTGGAATAGCCAGCTGGTCTATTTACTGAAGTCTCTATTCGAAATCCCTTTCAAGTAATCATCAGTGTAAGCCAGTGTAGAGTTTGCCTGAAATTTTGGTTGAAAAGGAGCATAAAACTGCGATATTCGTGTGTTTAATGCTTCAGGCATGAGACATTTTAACTCATATCATGTCTTAGTATGGACGACTGTTACCAAACAAGTCCCTAAACTGTTCTTCATTCGAGGACGTCACACAAACCAATGGCTGGACTGCTGACATCAATGCTCACTGGTTTTCGTCCTTGATAAACGCCTTCCCCGCGTTTTCCTCTCTTTATAGGCTGACCTTGGTTCCCTCCCTTTCCCTGGCCAAGGTCAGCCGCCTTTTTGGGGAGTTTCTCACTTTTTCAAACACAATATTGGTTTTATGCTCAGAGAAATCTTCGTTAGGCTTTTTTTGCCTTATCGCTCACCGGTCTTTCATGTCATCACGCTTTACAAATTGCCCTGATGCACTGCTCGACCTCAGTCAGTATTGGGCATTTCGTCCATTCTCTGATGATGCTGATATTCTGCAAGCTAGAATCACTCTCACGTTCAGCAATTACCAGCAGAGATGAGTGATTATCAGCAGGAATTATCTTGAGAGGAGGAGAAATGTCATTTAGGGATGACTACTTCCGTATGCTAGAAGGCAAGACTCCGGAAAGCGATGTGGCTTTCTATCGCATGGGTGTCTACGAGGTGGAAGGTGAGTTGAATGGTATGGCATCAATCATGCCAGAGATATCGGACTTCTCCACAATGTTTGAAACAATGAAGAACAGTTGGGGAGTCGAGTATGAGGTTGACATTTTCGGAACCGGCCCGCTGCCAAGACCGGGCTATTTTATCCTGAAAGATGTTACCCAGTGGAAAGACATCGTAAAGGCGCCTTATCGATATGACTATGACTTCGCAGCAGCGGCGGAAAAGGACATGGCGACCCAGGGCTGGATTAAAGACAAGCAGATTTCGCAGATTTTTGGTTTGGGCGGTGACTTTTTCTTACGGCTTTCCGGCTTGATGGGTTTTGAGGGCTCGATGTTTGCCATGTATGACGAGCCGGAAGCGATGCATGAGTTCTTGGATTATCTCTGTGATTATGACTGTTGGTTAGTTGACAACGTGCTTACACATTATCCGGTAGATGTAATGGCTTTCGGCGATGACAACGCGACTGAGATCAATCCCTTTGTTTCTTATGCGATGTTTAAAGAGTTTTTGTATCCGCGCTACAAACGGGTCTTTGATGTCGCCAAGAAACATGGCAAGATCATCAGCTACCACAACTGTGGTCGCTGTGAGGATTTCATGGATGACTTCGTCGACATGGGCGCCCAGATCTGGAACTGTGCGACCCCGGTCAATGATCTGGTGGCTTTTAAGGAGAAGTACAACAACAAGGTTATTCTTGAAGTCATGCCACGTCTGTATCCAGGAGACAGTGAGGAAAGCATCCGGCAGCAGGTACGTGACACTATCGACACCTATGCTCCAGGTGGGGCCTTTGTCTGGATTGGCTCTGCCAGCTCTAATAATCCCGAAGGCCGCAACGTCGATACCTGGGCTTATGATGAGGTTGTCAAGTATGGAAAAGGGTTTTACCAATAAAGTTTGAGCAGGGTTACAAAATGCTAGGTTACGGAAACGTTAGAGCAAGATTTGAAAGGAGAGAGGGAAATGTCGTTTAGAGATGATTACTTCAAAATGTTGGAAGGCAAGACTCCGGCAGCGGACGTGCTGCAGTTTTCATTTGGTACCGTCCCAAACCAACAGCAAGGTTATGTGATGGTGATGCCAGAGATATCAGACTTTGGCACCATGATGGAAACCCGGAAAAACAGCTGGGGCATCGAGTATGCATTGGATGTCTATAACACCGGTCTTTTACCCAGGCCGGGTTATTTTATGCTGCCAGATGTCACTAAATGGAAAGAGGTCGTCAAAGCTCCTTACCGGTATGACTATGACTTCAAGGCTGCTGCTGAACGTGACCTGGCTGTCCAGAAGTGGGATCCAGAGACACAGGTTGCTGGTACATTTGGACTGGGTGGCGATTACTTCTTGAGGCTTTCCGGTTTCATGGGTTTTGAGGGCCTGATGTTTGCCATGTATGATGAACCAGAAGCGATGAATGAGTTATTGGACTACTTCTGTGACTATGACTGCTGGTTGGTAGACAATGTCTTAGGTTACTATCCGGTAGACATTGCTGGTTTCGGTGATGATAATGCCACAGAGATCAACCCCTTCATTTCTTATGAGATGTTCAAGGAGTTCTTATTCCCACGTTACAAACGGGTTTTCGATGTCGCGAAAAACCACGGTAAAATCATCAGCTACCATAACTGTGGCCGCTGCGAGGACTTCATGGACGATATGGTCGACATCGGTGCTCAGATCTGGAATTGTGCAACCCCGGTCAATGATTTAATGGGCTTTAAGGAGAAGTACGACTTCAAAATCATCCTTGAGGTCTCTCCGCGCCTGTATCCAGCTGACCCGGAGGATAAGATCCGTTCGGAGGTACGCAGGATCATCGATGCTTACGCCCCTGGTGGAGCTTTCGTCTGGATCGGTGCTTCTCTGGCAACTGGACCGCAGGGTGAGTTAGTTAACAGTTGGATCCGTGATGAGGTCACCAAGTATGGCAAAGATTTCTATCTGTGACAGATTAGTCTGTGTGTTTGAGCTGTTTGAATCTGGTGACAAGTAAGTATTGCAAGCTGCGAGATCAAACAGCATTGATTTTTCTGAAGGGAGAGTGGAAATGTCTTATCGTGAAGATTTCTTTAGAATGCTGGAGGGCAAGACTCCAGTCAGCGATGTGCCGTTTTACATGATCGGCGCATACGAGAGCGAGATACCCAATGGTTACGTTGGCGTCATGCCTGACATTTCCGATTTCGGGAGAATGATGGAAACCAGGAAGAATAGCTGGGGTATCGAATATGAGGAGGATATCTATGGTACCGGCTTCATGCCCAGACCAGGACATTTTATCCTCAAAGACGTCACCAAGTGGAAAGACATAGTTAAAGCACCTTATCGCTATGATTATGATTTCAAGGCTGCGGCTGAACGCGACCTGGCTGTCCAGACCTGGGACAAAGAGACACAAGTTTCTAATATCTTCGGTCTCGGTGGTGATTACTTCCTAAGGCTCTCTGGTTTCATGGGTTTCGAAGGTGCCATGTTTGCCATGTATGACGAACCAGACGCCCTGCATGAGCTACTGGACTATTTCTGCGACTTTGATTGCTGGATGACTGAGAATATCTTGAATTATTATGATATTGATGTTGCTGGTTTCGGTGATGACAATGCTACTGAAATCAACCCCTTTATCTCTTATGACATGTTCAAGGAGTTCTTATATCCACGCTACAAACGCCTTTTCAAGGTCGCGAAGGACCATGGAAAAATCATCAGCTACCATAACTGTGGCCGCTGTGAAGACTTCATGGATGACTTCGTTGAGATCGGCGCTCAGGTCTGGAACTGTGCAACGACTATGAACGATCTGAACGCCTTTAAGGCCAAACATGACAACAAGATCATCTTGGAGACCTTGCCGCGGATTTATCCCGATGATTCTGAAGAAAAGATCCGCCAGATTGTCCGCGCTACAATCGACACCTATGCACCTGGTGGTGCCTTTGTCTACATCGGCTCCGTCGGCGCTATGAACCCAGAGCAGCGTGAGCGTGCAGACAACATTGCTTATGATGAGGCAATCAAGTACGGCAAAGGCTTCTACGCTTAGTTGGTTTAGCGGTTTTTGGAGCGGCTGCCACATTGTTGGCAGCCGCTTTCTGTTCTTCGGCTGCCATATTGTTGGCAGCCGCTTTTTTGTCAGCTCAGTTTGGCTTCGATCTTTTGGAGAAGTAGATTGGCACATTCAATTTGGTCAGGGATCCTGCCTGTCTCGTCCTTAACCCGCCAGATGTCAGGCGTAATCTCGTCAGCGAGATAGATATTCCGCTCAGAGTCGAAACCGATTTCGATCTTCATATCAATCAAGGTCAATGCCAGTTCAGCAAGTTCGGCTTTGATAACCTCTCCCACACGTAGCAGAAGGTCGATAGCCTGGTCATACTCCCCTGCCTGCAGTAAACCTTTCATCAGACAGAGACGCTCACTGATCAGTGGGTCGCCTTGCTCATCGTCTTTTAAAGTCACTTCCGTATAGGGCGGATCAAAAGGGATACCAGGCTCTAAGGAGAAGCGACGACAAATGCTACCAGCAGCAAAATAGCGCAGCACGAATTCCAGTTTTGGCACTTCAACCGGCAGAACTTGCATCAAGCAGGATTTTAGATCAGCTCCCAGATAATGTGTCGGTATGCCCTGTTGGGCTAGCAACTCGAAAAAGTATTTCGAGATCGTCAAACCAGTTTGGCCTTTACCCTCTACACTGCCACCGACGACATTGGATCCGGGGTCATAAACGCCGTCTTCTCCTGTAGCAGCATCTTTAAACCTCAGAAAGTGGTTGCCTGTTGCTTCATCGAGCAGTACTGTCTTTGTCTTGCCTTCATAAATCGTCTTCACACTAGCCCCTTTGTCTGTTTACACCCGTTGTATTGATGCATCACTTGAAAACAATGTTATTATTATCGTTCATTCAGCCTGCTGGTTCAGCTGTTTTGACTAACCGATTATGACAGGCAATTGTCGGTAGTGTATGAGGGGAAAGCTATGCGATTTGCGAATAGAAAGCTCTTTTTACCGATTCTAATCGCGTCATTGGCTGTAATTATTATTTGTATCATAGTTTTATTGACACAGTGTGCCACCGGCTTGGGTCGATCTGCCAATGACCTGATCAGAAGAAATGCAGACGGCTTGACATACGGACCAATGGCAGCTGCAGCATCTGATGAGGAGATTCCTGACCTGATTGCTGTAGTGGCATCCAATGGTAGCCAGGGATATGTGTATAAAGATGAATACTTGTTTTCCACACGAGCAAACCAAAATCCCGATGATACGGTCATAAACGCAAACAAGCAAATCCAAATCTGGGCAGGCGGGTTCGCCGATTATGTGGAAAAAAGGACGGGAGTAGTCTTGGATATGAAGGAGGTGGTTTCTGTTTTTATGGGTGTAGTAATGATGAGTGGTGCCGAATGCCCGTATGACGAAATGGACGAACCTTCAAAAGATGTAGTACTGAACCTTCTGCCAGAAGGGTATCGCACAGAAAGCCTGGCTATCGAGGCGCTTGAAGCGGCATACCAGACAAACTCACTGGTCATTCCGGTCTATCTGTCCGATGGCAAAACTGTTGTCGGAGAGTTTTTGATCCAGTAGTAGTTTTTTCTGCGGTTGGTGTTCTTGCTGTGCAATAAGTAAAAGACCGAGCCTCGATTGACAAAGCACCCGGTCTTATCCACACTATGTTCTTGGTCTAACGGTTCCTGACAGCCTCACTCAAGATGAATTCGATCTGCCCATTGATCGAACGAAAATCATCTTCAGCCCATTGGGCGATTTTTTGCCATAGCGATGGAGAGAGCCTGAGCAGTACCTGTTTTTTGGCTGTTTCTTTTTCCTTGATGACTTTCTCTCGATCAAGGATCTCCACTTCGAGCTGTTTGATTTTTGCCAGCCGCTGGTGTAGCTGCTCTTCGTGATTGTCGATATCCATACTGGATTCCTGTCTCTAGCAGCACTAATACAGCGAACCGGTATTGATGATCGGTTGAGCATCATGGTTGCCGCAGAGCACGACTAGCAGATTTGAGACCATGGAAGCCTTGCGTTCTTCATCCAGTAGGACGACGCTGTCCTCGCCCAGCTTTTCGATTGCATTCTTGACCATACCTACAGCCCCCTCGATGATTTTCTGGCGGGCGGCAATGATGGCTACAGCTTGCTGACGCTGGAGCATGGCGGCGGCGATTTCCTCAGCATATGCCAGGTGGGTGATGCGGACCTCGTCGATGTACAGCCCGGCTGCCAGGACGCGCTCCTGCAGATCGATTTTCATGGTTTCAGCGATCTCCAGGGAACTGCCACGCAAGGTCTTCTCCCTTTTAATATCATCACCCTCATCTTCATCAAAGACATCATAGGGATACAAACGTGCAATGTTGCGGATCGTTGAGTCAGTCTGCACACCGAGGAATTCGCGGTAGTTTTCGACGGAAAAGACTGCCTGCGTCGGGTCTTCCACCCGCCAGATAACGATTGCTCCAATGATGATGGGATTACCAAGCACATCGTTGACTTTTTGCCGGTTGTTGTCCAGTGATTGAGTCTTCAGTGAGATCGTCTTCTTTGAGGACACTGCTGTGCCAACAAAGTCCTGCTGCTTGGCTTTGATTCTATCTTTAGCGATCTCATAATCGGGGCTGAAAGAGATGCAGAAAGGATTGATGCTGTAAAAACCTGCTTTCTTTTTCCCGGAGCAATCCAATATTTTGGTCCTACTGAAATCTGTGATGAAC
>JAITUO010000121.1 GCA_031286245.1 Coriobacteriales bacterium | reverse complement strand
CGACAGGTACGAACATTATTCGGATCAGTGGGGGGTATGTCGCCACCACTGATGGGAATGCCATCTACGCTACCGGTTTGGGATCATTCGTTTCGATCAGTGGAGGTTTTGTTAGATCCATCGGCGAAGTACCAACTATCGAGACCAGACGAGTCTACGCTTCATCCGATAGCTGGATTGAGAATAACTATACAGGGGACGCCATCAAAGCCGTAGGCAGAGATTCCGAAGTCATCATCTCGGATAGTACAGTCAGTGCAAGGAACGGTTATGCCATCATGACTGACGACATTGGCACGGTTAAAATCAGCAATAGTTTCGTCTTTGCCTATGGTCGGGATCTCTTAGATTATGATGGGGAGAAAAACGTCATCATCATGTTCGACCAGAAACTGGAAATCGTCGACAACAGCATCATCTGCGCTTGGAGTACACCGGTGTTGGCTCCTGCTTATGACGAAGGTTCTACCAACGATTTGATTACCAACCCAGGTTCCAGTGCGATCTGGGGTAAAGACGGCAGCCAGGTCGGTATCTACTACGCAAACGGCTCCAATCAAGGTTTCTTCCCGGTAAATGATTATTGGAACAACATTGAAATTAATCCCTTACCTCCTGAAAATGATTTGTCCTATGAGGTCACTTATTGGACTGATGACCCGAACAAGGCAACAGTACCTGATGGAAATACTGCTGAAGGCACTGACAAGACTGATGGCTCCAGCGGGTCTGATGGCAAAAATGATACCGATTCAACGACGAAAACGTCTGGTAAAGGTGTAACTGATACAGACGACGATAATGAGTTGGACGGAGGCATCGAGATCTGGTTGTGGATACTGTTCGGTGGTCTGGTGACTGGTATTATTGGCTGCAGTGTTGCGTTTGCACGCATTAGAAAAAGCGGTAAACAGTCATCCACTCCCCCTCCCAGTACTGGTCAGGAATAATACTTCTTATAAACAAATCGGATGCAGATAAAGCCGGCACGAGCTTATCCGCATCTGTGTTATATCGAATCAGGGCAGACGGGAAGGACAGCAAATCATGGCAATGACAGAGCAACAGGTCAAATTAGTCATCGCAGCACAAGGTGGGGATGTCAAGAGTTTCGAAGAACTCTACTCCATCTACCACGAAAAGGTCTATGCGTTGGCAAGTATGACCTTGAGAAACCAAAACGACGCCGAAGACATTCTGCAGGAAGCTTTTATTACAGCGTGGAGAAAACTGGATACACTGGATAATCCGCCGGCGTTTTCGGTCTGGATCCAGATTATTGCAAAAAACCTGTGCAATATGCAGCTCCGTCGCAAGGGCCAACCTGTCCTGCTGGACGCCGAGCAGGACATCGAGGACTTTGATACCGAAGATTCTGAAGAGCTGCTACCCGCCGTCTATGCTGAGCGGGCAGATTTGAAGGAGCGGCTCGGTAGGATCATCGACGGCCTTTCAGATGTCCAACGCCAGGCGATTGTGCTTTATTACTTCAACGGACTTAGTGTGGAGGAGATCGCTGACGTCATGCAATGCAACGTCAATACGGTCAAGTCGCGGTTGTTTCAGGCACGCAAAGCGATCCGTTCGGAGATCGAAGAAGCAGAACGTAAAAGTGGGGAGAAGTTCTATGGCGTCGCCGGCGTTCCCATGCTGGTGTTTGGACAGCTGGTGGCTGCAGATCTCCAGGCCAGGACTATCAGCCTGAGTGCAGCAACCGCTATTTTGGATGCGATCACTGGCTCTCTTGCTACGTCGATCGGCGCGGCAGGTGCTGGAGCTGGCGTGGCCGGTGCTGGAGTGGCTGGTGTTGGAGTGGCGGGTGTGGGTGTTGGTGTTGGAGCCGCGGGCGGCGGAGCGGCGGTTGGTGCGGGGGCCGCGGTGGCTGCGGGCGGAGGAGCGGCGGCTGGCGCAGGAGCGTTGGGTGTGGGAGCTCCGGGCGCGAGCGTGAGCACTACGAATGCAGGCACCGGTGCGAGCACTACGAACGCAGGCACCGGTGCGAGCACTTCAGGCGCAGTAATACAAAAAACCGGGCAGCTGTCTTTAGCAGCCAAGATAGCTGCAGGCATAGCCTCTGTTGCAACCATAGGAGCACTGGTTATGCTTGCTGTCATCATAATATCTAACAATAGTCTGTCTCTCCCACCGATCAAACTTCCGTCAATCACTGGGCTCAACCCGGGAATGAATACTCCCACTACCAACGAAACCCCAGCAGCAGAAAACAACACCAACAATAAGCCAAGCGAGGCTACTGGAGACACTGGCACAAATAGTATTACCTCTGAGCCTTCCACAAGCGATAACTTTGTGGATCCGTTCAATACGATGATCGGCTACTGGGTTGCTGACGACAATTCGTATATTGGTTTTATCAATACGCCAGCCGGTCATGTAATCGAATATGGCTTGTTTGAGACCGAGTATGGTTTCCGCGGAAGCGTCATCGACGTCAACCCTCTGGACTCATATGGACATGGCCTCAACGAAGTTGCCTATTTAATCCACTGCCCCGCCATTCCACCCAATGAGCTCAATAACGGTCGTCCGGAAGGTTTGGAAACCTTCTGGCTCGACTTTTACTATTGGTCGACAGACGGCAAGGTCAGAATCAAGATTGATGGTTTGGATACAGCCGATTGGCGCACTTACTTCTACCGTGGAACAACCGTCGAAGAAGCTTATAACAACAGGTAATCAGCGAACCATCGCAATAATCGGAAATCAAATGAAGTGGAGAGGACCATGCAAAAAACAATTAGAAAGCCCCTGCTAACAGCTAACAAACTAGGCTCAACTCTGTTACGGGTAAATCGACTCAGCTCGCTTCTATTAACCTTTGTGCTTATATCAAGCTTTTTCATGGTCTTTCCTCAGATAGCTTATGCAGCCAACACCACTGTCACGATTACCCAGGGCGAGAGTGAGAACTCCATGCAGACAAAGATTCAAAATGCAATCAATAACTCTTCGCCAGGAGATACTGTCACTGTTACTGGTAAAAACGATACTGCTATACAGCCTCTCGAATTAAACATCAAGTCTGATGTCACAGTAATCTGGAAGGCTGAATACACAAAAAGCTCAGGGATTGATGCGAATGACCGAGTTATCACCTTGACCGGCAGTGGAACCTTCGATGTCTCAGATGGTGGTTTTATCAATAACACCTCAGTGACTTACGCCATCATTTCGTCTGGTACCAATATTGTTAAGGTGACCAATGGGAGAGTCTACTCCAGAGGTGGGTATGCAATTTATGCTACTGGTGTAGGATCATTCGTTGTTATCAAAGGAGGCGTTGTAACGTCAGACGGAGACCTGCCAACGATATTTACCAGGAGTATCTACATCTCAAATGGCAGCTGGATCGAGAATACAAATACCGGCGATGCCATAAATGTAGTCGGCAAGTTCTCTGAGGTCGTGATCACCGGAAGCATAATTGGTGCCAGACATGGTTATGCTCTCTATAAAGATGACGACGGTCCTACTACTTTCTCCAGTTGCTTCGTGTTTGCGTATGGTGATGACTTGTATCTCGTAACTAATGGTGAAAAAAACGTGGTCGCATTGTTTAATGGTGTACCCCTTTTAGTGAATGACAGTATTATTTGCGCATGGAGTACACCAGCATTAGCTCCCAATTATAACGAAGGCTCGAGTAAAGACCTGATCGCTACTACTGGCGCTACTGTGTATTGGGGTCTTAAGGATGGTCAGGCTGGAATCTACTACGCAAATGGAGCTAACATGGGATTCTTCCCGGTCACAGACCCTTGGAACACTATTGTTGTTAATCCGGCTTCAGCACCGCCAACCAGCTCTACACCATCTGGCTCTACACCATCTGGCCCTACACCACCAACCAGCTCCACTCCGCCGACCAGTACTACGCCACCAGTAACTGACCTTCCGAAATCTGGTGACACTGATGGAAACGCCTCCTCTGATGATTCAAAGGTGCCAGGATCAGACAATGCTGGAAAAACTGCCGATAAAGACAGATCGAGCACTCCGAAAGATGACAGGCCAACTAGTGATGATAGCAGCAATACCTGGCAGTTGGTAGTTTTCGGCGGATTAGCCATAGCAGCCATCGGTAGTGGTATCGCATTCTTTATAATCAGGAGAAGACCATAACATTTGTTAGCCGCTGCTAAAACTAAGCTACTTCTCGACGCTTTTTTGATAGTAACGGCTCGTAACACCCAGCATTTCATAGATTCAAGCTCTCTTGCTTGACTTCTCCGCGGCTGTATAGCCAATAAATTGGCATTTCCTGGGAATTTCGGAGTTTTTGGCCAAAAAGTGCCCTCATGTATGGCTGTTTGGTCCGTTTAGTGCGATCTGGTATTCTCCACAATTTAAAAGTGCTGGTAGATGAGTTGAGGCAAAAATCCATAGGTGTGAAACCAATAGAAGACTATACATAGGAGCCTTTTTTGGCCAAAAACTCCGAAATTCCCAGGAAATGCTTTCATAAACACTGAATGAGGAGATATGGGAGGCATTTTCTGCTGAGACTATCGCTAGTTGGTATCATATAGCCCGACTGTTGCTAGATCGATCTCAGCATATGTGGTGCCAGCGTGCTCTCGAAGGTATGCAAGAAGCTCTGCAGTATCAAATACCTTAATTGATGAGAGGGCGAAGTCCCTTTGGTTTCTTGTGATTATGTAATCAGCTTTCATGCTCAATGCAGACTGGTACAAATAAGAATCTTCCAAATCTAGCCAGGCAGAATCCAACACCGCATCGATCTCAAGTTCTCCAGTGCGATAGACATTCACACATTGACGAAGCCTTTTCAGGCTTTGTTTGGCATCCTCATTAAAAGCTGACTTGCCTCCCTTTGTGAGTATGTAGAACAAGTCGTTGATCTGTGCTGAACTGATCCAAAGCTCTACTTCATTGATATAGCCTAGTAGCATCAGTATTCGAGTATCCGGGTAATATGGCTCCCTGGTCAGCATAAAATCAAGTACCACATTAGTGTCTAGCATCAATCTCATATGAAATCGTCTTCAATCGCCAGACCTCTGGCGATTAACCTTTCTTGCTTTATCTGATCTTCATTCATAAGTGAAAACTCTTTGTCAGCAGGGAGTGGAATGCTATCGATGAAAACCAATGCTTCTTTGATATTGTGTTTACCTACATTAATTGAACTACTAAGCACCGGGAGTTGTCTGTTCCGGATCACATAGTCATAAACCTCATTGATCAATTGTGATGGAGTTGTTCCTAAACTGTGCAAAACCGAGTTTCCTATTTCCTTTTTGCCCTGTGGCATACGGGCTGTAACCATGGCATCCATATGTTTGCTTCCAATCCTGTGTTGTACGTACAACAAGACTACTACATTAAACAAATGTCTTCAAGGATTAATACAAACAGGTGTCCTGGAGTGCCTAATCGAGCCAACTCGGCTTCTATGCTATCATGCGTCTTCTAAACTACTGTTTGCAAGGTAGGACAAGAATTTGCGAGGTGGCGCATGAATATCACAATCAAACCGCTGGCTCCGGATCTGGCTGTAGACTATTTCGATTTTTTCGAGAACCGAGCGTTCACAGACGATTCGCCTTATCGGTGTTACTGCCAGATGTTTCAGTTGTCTAAAGAGCAGTTCAAATCAACCTTCGAGAATGCGGGCGATCTTGATGCTGGCCAAATGTCCAGAAAAGCCGCTGAACAGCAAATAGAATCCAATTCCCTCCGCGGCTATCTGGCCTTCGTTGATGGCCTGGCTATCGGTTGGTGCAATGTCAACGACAAGGCAAACTATCCTATCGACCCCTGTATTGGTACAAGCTTCTATGCACCCACTGAGAAGCGGGAAAAAGCTGTAGTCTGCTTCGAGATCGCACCGGGATTTCGCGGCCAGGGTGTAGCCACTGCCCTGCTACTGCAAGCCATCGACGACGCCAAAGCCGAAGGTTACCTAGCCATTGAAGGCTTTCCTACTATACGAGATGAACGATTCGAGTGGGACTATACCGGACCAGTTCGTCTTTATGAGAAGACCGGTTTTAAGGCGGTAGCAGAAAAAGACGGATATATCGTCATGAGAAAAGAGCTTCAATAGCCTCGCCTCCTGGTCGTACACAGCATCTTACAGATCCGCTTACCAAGGTTTTCTCCACATATGCAAACGTATAAGCCTGAAGTAGGTTTCATTTTACTTTTCTAGACAAGGTAGCTACACTAAGCCTCAAGCAGAGTGCATTAACTAATAGGTGTCGAAAAGGGAGGAGTAACCCATGACAATTGAAGAGATTAAGCAAGAAAAGATCGATCGCTATTTGAAGGCAGTAGCGTATGAGGAGGTCGATCGAACGCCCGTGGCCACATCAGGAAGTGTAGCGGTATGCCGATATGCTGATCCTGCAATCCAACCGGGTGATATTATCCACAAACCGGAGTATGCAATCGACGCGTATATCGAAGGGCTGGTTGCTCTGGATGTCGACATGGCTGCAGCTTTTGAGTATCCGTTGATGATGGATTTCATGGCAAAGAACACCGGCTTGGGATATACAGAGTTTCCCGGCATTGAGCTTCCCTATGAATCATACTGGCAGATTCGGGAGATCGATTGTATGGAGCCGGAGCATTACGACTATATCATCGAAAATGGTCTGCAAGCTTATCAGCAAAACATTGTCTCCCCCATTGTGGGACCCATGAAAATGGAGTATATGGAAAAAATGCCGCAGGTAATGGGTATGTATATGCAAAAAATCGCAGACAAACCGATACCTGCTCCCTTGTCTTCGGAAATGGGTTTAGCTGCTCATTTGCATTTTCTCAACTGGGGCAGAGGGTTTGGGAACTTCCTTTTAGATGTTAGAAGGATACCGGAGAAAGTATTAGCAGCTATCAAGGTAATAGATGACTTTCAATTTGAAACCGCAATCATTCCTGCATTGGAAAAAAAGCCGGCGATCTTCACGGTATTCATGGTCAGAGATGATCAAGATGCCATGCGGTTGGACAAATGGGAGGAATACTTCTGGCCGTATTACTTGAAGGTCCAGGAGGCAATCGAGAAATACAGCCCGGATACCATCTTCCAGATTCATATCGACGGCAACTACACCAAGCATGCGATCCAGCTGATTGCGAGAGATCTCCGTCCTGGCAAAACGATTATCCAGTTTGATGGTATGGAAGATTCCGAGGCGATGGCAGAGGCGCTCACTGCCAGCAAGATCTGTTTCTACGGGGACATCCATCCAGCGATGTTGACTTTGGGAACTCCAGATGAAGTCTACGACTACGCGATGAAGCTGAAACAGCTATATGGAAACGGACTGATCCTCTCGTCTGGATGTAGCCTGCCGCCAGATACAAAACCGGAAAACCTCAAAGCCATGGTTGACGCCGCTCGAGATAGCGCGAGTTAGCGTCGAAATCGCGCGACAGCATGAGCCCCGACCCCGCTCGAGATAGCGCGAGTTAGCGAGTCGACCCCGCGCGCGACAGCATGAGTCCCAACCCCGCGCATGATAACGCGAGTTAGAGAAAGGAAAACAACAAATGGATCAGAATATCGTCAAAGCAATGGCTGATCTCGAAGAGGAGAAACTATTCAGCCTTGTAAATGATGCAATCAGTGCTAACACCCCCACCGTAGAGATAATCGCTGCCTTACAGGAAGGTCTTGCCATTGTCGGAAACTTGTTTTCCGAAGGAGAGTACTTCATCAGTGAGCTCCTGCTCGCTGCTGAGGTTTTCCAGAAGTGCCAGGATCTCTTTGGCGAGGAAAAAGCAATTGAGCCAATCTATGGCACCTTCGTTTTAGGAACCGTCGAGGGTGATGTTCACAATATCGGCAAAAACATCGTACACGCTGTCTTCGAGAGCAACGGCTTCAGCATGCTGGACCTGGGGGTTGATGTTCCTCCCGCGAAGTTCATTGAGGCGATCAAAGAAAGTGACGCCAAGGTCATCGGCCTCAGCTGTCTGCTGACTACTGCCTTCGAAGCGATGAAGAAAACCGTCGATGCCATTCGAGAGTCCGGTTTGGCAGATGGTCGTTTGATCATCATTGGCGGTGGGCCGGTGGACGAGTCCGTTTTAGCCTACAGTGGAGCCGATGCTTATGCCAAAGATGCACAGCAGGGATTCTTTATCGCTCGTGATTTTGTAACTGAATAACCTCTTTGAGGCGGAGTTCCTACCAGGTATTTGTAGGTACTCCGCCTTCTTTTTTATGGGGAGAAGACCTTGAGGGTAATTGTACTGGGTGGATTTCTGGGTAGTGGCAAGACCACCATCTTGTTGCAGCTGGCGCGAAGAATCGTGGATAAATACCAGCCTTCGAAAGAATATCCTGTTGTTGTCATTGAAAACGAAGTGGGAGAAATCAGCATAGACTCTGAGCTGATGGGGGCTTTTCAGGTAACAGAACTGATAGCCGGGTGCATCTGTTGTACCCTCTCGTCAGACTTGACAAAAAGCGTGATCACTATCACAGAGACCTATGATCCGGAATTCATCATCATTGAATGCA
>JAITUO010000089.1 GCA_031286245.1 Coriobacteriales bacterium | reverse complement strand
GCTCGACGGATTAGCCAAATCCTCAAAAACGAACTGGATATATACGCCTTGGGCTTCGACTGGACCGCAGGAATAACCTTCGGCTACACATCTGAGTTCTGGACCTTCTATGACAGCTTGCGCGGCCCGCAGAATGCCTTTGCTGATCTGCGCAGATACCCAGACAAGGTCAAAGCCGCCTGTGATTTCTTATTCGAACAAACCAAGGCTCGTGTGGTCTACGACGAAGAGGCGATGAAACAGCCGCTGCCTACTGGCAATACAATGTTCCATCCAGAGTCATACATGAGCCCGAAGCATTTTGATGAGCTTTACTTCTCACGCTTCATGGAGATCATGGGGCCGGTCATGGAGGCTGGCAAGAAGGTCTTCCTGTACGGTGAAGGTGCATTTATGCGCCATATTGAACGGTTCCGTGAGACCCCGAAAGGTTCGATGATCATCGTTTTAGATCAAGATGATCCGTTCGAGGCTAAGAAAAAGGTCGGCGATTGGTGCACATTAGTCTGCGGCCCCAAGGCAGAACTATTGCATCTTGGCACCAAGCAACAGATCAAAGACTATGTCAAGCGTTGCTTCGACGAACTGGCTCCTGGCGGTGGTTGGATCTTTGCTCTGGGCAATGGTTTGATCACAGCAAAAGACGTCCGTGTCGAAGGCATCGTGACCGCCTATGAAACCGCATACGAGCTGAATACAGGAGGTGGAGCATAATGGACGAAAAGCCAGATTATACAATCGATGAGATCCTTGATGAGGTCTTAGCGGATGAATCCTGGGAGCCTGATCCAGAGGCTCGTATGGGTGCAATCATGTCTTTCCGATTCGGTTTTATCATGTGAAAACTTGCAGTAAGCTACCAACCAGTAATTAAAGTGCCCCTTTAAGGGGCACTTTTTTAGGTTTTATATAAGTATTACAAGTTGCCTACGACGCCTTCCAGCGTTTGAGAGTTGGAAAGAACTCCAGCATCATCTCTCTGGCTTGAGTCTCACTGATGTCTGGATTTGTTGAAGCCATGTGGGGAACACAGAACTCGATCATTTCATCCATCGTGCAATCCAGAGTGAAGTTACCATTCTCATAACAGTATTGACAGTAGTCTTCATTCTTGCTTCCGTCTGCATTTGTACCGAAGGCATCGTCCGTGTCACCCAACGGCATCCCGCAGCTTTGACAAAACCTCTCCACCATGTCTTCTCCCTTCGAAAAGTTTTTATATCTACATTGCTTAGTATATCGAGCATAAGACGACAACAGCGTGTCATGTTTTGGAGGAATATTTTGTTATTATCCTACCCGCTTGGCGAGTAACCTCATCACGCACTTCCTGCGGTTCAATAACCTCGACCGCATCACCGAAGGAAAGAATATAGTCATAAAGCCAATAATCATTGGGCAAACATAATGAAACGATAAGCGAACCATCTGCGTTCTTGATAATCTGCTGTTCATTAAACTCATCGTAAACTCGATAGGCGACGTAAGGCTCAAAATAGAGCTTTACCTCGAGCAGTGTTGGTGATTGATACTCAGACTGCTCGACTTCTGGAGTTTGAAACTGCCAGTAATCGAATGAGTCAGCCAGCATATTGACATTTAGCATACGGTTAACCTTGAATATCCGGTAATCGTTTCTCGTCAAGCAAAAGGCTTGTAAATGCCATGAACTGGATCTAAACACGAGTTTTAGTGGGTATACTTTCCGGATTGACGTTTCACCATAGGAGCTTGAGTAATTAAATCGTATAGCCCGCCCATTTATGACAGCGTTCTTCAGCGAATCGAATTTTTCATTGTCCGCTTCGCTGTAGCCCCAACGCGAAAAGTTGACTTCAATCCAATCTCTGTCGGCTTTCTCAAAAAAGCCCTGCAGCTTGTTGAGAATACTATCAGTATCGATATGCTGAGTGGCTGACATTGCTCGCAGAGCAAAGAGTATCTGCTGTTGCTCATCTTCTGAAATAACAGTTTTGTTGAGAACAAACTTATCAAGTATAGAAATCCCACCACCCCTACCCTGCATTGTATAGACTGGTATGCCTGCCATCGTCAATGCTTCTATATCGCGCAGGATTGTTCTTTTGGAGACTTCAAAATGTATAGCAAGATCATTAGCCGTCAGGCTTTTTTTATCCATTAAGAGATACACTATCTCAAACAATCGATTTATCTGCATAAGATCACCTCAAAACCAGTATGACACAGTAACATGACAGCACTGTGTCATGTTTAATCATTTACTGGCTTTATCAAGGCATTTCCACGACCTTCTCCTCAACAAACCACTTCGGGTTCTCATAGAAGAGATAGGTGTCATTGCCACAGACCGTAACCAGGTAGCGGATGCCTGTGCCACCGACTTTCAATGAGGTAGCCCGACGCGCCTCCCGCACATAGTCGATATCGAAGGTGCGGCCGTCCTCCCACTTGATGGCCAGTGGTGTCACCTGACCGTCCTCGCTATGCGAGGCGATCACCTGCACGTAGCGCTTTACTCTGTGGATCAAACCTTGGACCATTGTATTTTGCTGCCTCAGTCGTAGAAGAAGCCTACTGGATGCAGAACGTGGTCGCGCTTGATATCGACCCCCACCAGGGCATTGTCGTAGATTTCGATGCCACGCTGGATGATGTTGTTACCAAAGCGTCGGCGCAGGTCGTCAATCGAGCTGTCCAGGCGCTCCCGCTCGACCACCCGGTTGCCACCCCAGAGCAGCAGCTGCACCGGCGTTGTCATCGGCTCCAAATCGCTGGCGCGGACCGACATGCTGCGCAAAGGATGGTCCTTATCCAGAGGTTCATTAGTTCTCAGCAGCCACCAGGCCGCATCGGCCACGATCGAAGTGCTATTAGTCGGTGTGCCTAGCTTAAGCTGGCGTGTATAGCTCACAAGCTCGCTGTCGCGCACCCCGATGGCGATGGTCCTGGCCCGCACAAAGCCCTCACGCATCCTTTGGGCAACCGATTCGGACAACAGGTAGATAAGCGCCTTGGCATCATGGGGGTCACAGATGTCATGTGGAGCAGTCATTCCGTTGCCGTAGCTTTTGATCACGCGGTCCACCGTCTCGGCTTCCGGGTCATAGGCCTTGACAGGGCTGTCGTCGAGCCCTTTGGCGAAAACCTGCAGAATGGCACCGACCTTGCCGAAGCATTTGAGCAGTGTTGAGGGGTTTTCTGTGGCCAGCTCACCGATAGTTTTGATACCCAACAGATGCAGCTTGCGCTCGGTAGCTGGACCGACATAGAGCAAATCACGCACTGGAGAATCCCAGACGATCTGCTTGTAGTTGTCCTCATCGATCCAGGTGATGGCATCTGGCTTTTTATAATCCGAGCCGAATTTTGCATAAACCTTGTTCCAGCTGACACCAATCGAGACCGAAAGGCCCAGTTCAGAGCGTATTCTTTCGCTGATCTCTTTGGTGATCAGGCGCGCCCCGCCATTTAAGTAGGCCGAATGCGTTACGTCCAACCAGGCTTCATCTGGGCCGAACGGTTCTACCAGATCCGTGTATTCGTAGTAGATCTGCCGGGCCAGTGATGAGTAGCGCATATACATGCGGAAGTTCGCCGGACAGACAATCAGGTCAGGGCATTTCTGCCGTGCCTCACGTAGCGTATCAGCAGTGTTGATGCCACAGCGCTTGGCCTCCTGGCTCTTGGCCAGCACGATGCCATGGCGTCGCTCCTCATCGCCACCGACCACGATCGGCTTGCCCCTTAGCTCCGGGTGCTCGGCCTGCTCACAGCTGGCGTAGAAACTATTCTGGTCGACATGTAGTATCCAACGTCTCATGGAGGTCCTTTAGGATCGATTTGTCTATCGAACATATGTTCGCATTGTTTGAGTCGGCTGTCAAGCAACGAATAGGATGTGATTGAATTGTGCGGGGTGGGTGGGAGGGTGGGATCGGACGATGGTATTAAGCAGCGAGTGAAGGCTGCGATAGAGACATATCTATTGAGGTTGAGTCAGCAAACTATGTGGAGAAACACGCTTCGCCTGCTCTGCCTGCCGCTTTACTCCCCTTCAACCCCACAGGTTTTCATCATCAGAGTAAACAATTCGT
>JAITUO010000083.1 GCA_031286245.1 Coriobacteriales bacterium | reverse complement strand
TCCAGGTAGCCCAATGACTCCACAGTGTGTGTCTTGCTGATCTTGTCTTTCAGGTAGCTTTCACAGATCGAGAGGTACGTGCGGCCGTTTTTAAACCGCGACTGTTTTAAGTACATGGCTCTCCTTCCTGTCAGTTAGTGTGATTATATCACATTCCGCCATATAACGCCATATAAATCTTGCTCGAAACTTGACAAAAATGAAGGCATTTCGGCCAACAGTAGCAGGGGCTTTACTTTTTCAGTCTAAATAGTTGCTGCGAAAGAAGGGAGTTACGTAAAATCGTATTGGATGGTCATAGCAATTCCAAAAGCATTACTACTAAAAATGTTCTCTCATAGCAAAGTATTCTATGATAGAATACTAATGCTAGATTAACGTAATGGAGTTCTCTTAGCTTCCAAAGTACTTATGATAAAAGCAGTATGCTCGACGAGAGAAATCAAAGCTTTCGTTAGTTTGGCGATGTGGGTGGATGCTCTTCACTTTAAATGCTTGTTGTTTCGATACAAGTATTATTAAACGTCATCCACCAAATAATACTAGCCTTCGGGTCACAGTAAACAAAACTCTGTAAGGGAGGAAAAATGGCATTCTGTAATTCATGTGGAGCGGACATTGGCGAATCTGCTTTTTGTAATGTTTGTGGAGCCCCTCAAGGAGGTGCAGCGCAAGGGTTTGGTGCTCCAGCCGATAATCTCTGCATCCGTTGTGGTGCAAATCTTCAAAATGGTGTCTGCTTGAGTTGTGGTTGGTCCGCTCCAGAACAACAAGCACCACAACAAATCGCTCAGCCGCAAGCCGCTCAACCTCAAGTCGCTGCAGCACCTATAACTGTAAATGTTAATTCCGGGCAAAATGCTCCAGCTGTTTCTGGCCCTCCTTGTCCCAAATGCAAAAGCCAGAGTACTGAGCTTGCTGAAGTAAAAGCTAAAAAGGTATCGGCTGGAAAGATTGCAGCTGGAGTAATGACAGGCGGCCTTTCGCTTCTGGCAACAGGAGTAAAGAATAAACAAAAAGTAAATTGGGTATGTAGAGTTTGTGGGCACAGCTTTACCGTGAAGTCATAAAAGGCATTTGTCATGGGATTATTCAAAGCTGCGACTAGCGCACTTGGTAGCCAACTAGCTGATCAGTGGCGCGAGTTTTTCTATTGTGAATCTCTTGATATTTACACTTTGGGCGCAAAAGGGCAAAAACGAATCTCTGAGCAAGGACGAAGCTCAAATACTAAGGCTAGCGACAATATCATTAGTAATGGCTCTATCGTTGCGATCAACGAAGGTCAGTGTATGCTCATTGTAGAGCAGGGAAAAGTGGTGGATGTATGTGCGGAGCCAGGAGAATTCATCTACGACACCTCTACTGAACCTTCAGTTTTTTATGGAAGCCTCGGCAGTGGTATTAAAAGGAGTTTTGCGACTGTAGGTAAGCGGTTTACGCTAGGAGGGGACACTGGGAAAGACCAACGCGTCTATTATTTCAACACCAAAGAGCTCGTATCAAACAAATTCGGCACAGTAAGCCCCATACCTTTTAGAGTTGTAGACGACAATATTGGTCTTGATATTGATATATCGGTGCGCTGCAATGGAGAATACTCGTTTAGAATCATCGATCCAATAACGTTCTATACGAATGTCACCGGCAACTTTGCAGACCGTTTTGGCCGAGGAGTCATCGACGGTCAGTTGAAAGTAGAACTGCTGACAGCATTGCAGCCAGCATTCGCCAAGTTATCTAGGATGGGAATCCGCTACAGCTCGATTCCGGAGCACGCTAAAGAATTAGCTGAAGCCCTCAATAAAGAACTATCATCCCAATGGCGTGACTTGCGAGGCTTGGAAATCACGTCGCTAGGTATAAGCGCAATCAGTGCCTCTGATGAAGATCAACAACTCATTAAGGAGGTGCAAAAAACCGCTATTATGCGCAACCCAACTATGGCAGCAGCAACGATGATCGGAGCTCAGGCAGATGCAATGAGAGCTGCTGCACAAAACGAGGGAGGAGCCATGATGGGGTTTATGGGGCTTGGCATGGCTCAACAAGCAGGCGGAGCAAACGTTCAAAACCTTTATTCAATGGGGCAAGCCCAAACACAAGTGTCGACGATAGAAGCATTCGGTGCCGAATCACAATTATCGGGTTGGACATGCAGCTGTGGAGCAGAAGGAAATCAAAGTAAGTTTTGTGGGGATTGCGGCAAGCCTAGACCAGAAAGTACCAGCTGGCTTTGCTCATGTGGTGCTTTAAACACAAAAAAATTCTGTGCTGAGTGTGGGAACGAGAAACCGCCATCTTGATACAGTGCTGACTAGTGTTTACCAAACGGCATTCTATATATCGCTCGTCATATAGAATGCCGTAAAGGATTACTTATTATTTGCCAAGGTTAATCAGGTCTTCTTAGCTACCGATACCCAACCGCCAACCCAACCAGCAGAATAGCAGTAGTCAATACCAGTAATCCCAGGAAGAATGGCCAGGTGCGTCGAATCCATTGCCCATAACTCAGTCCTCCTAACGAGAGTGCGATCAGCAATCCGGGGTTGGTAGGATACATAGTGTTGGTGATACCATCGCCGAAAATATAGGCCAATACTGCCAGTTGGCGAGGTAAACCAATTAAATCGACCAGAGGGGTTAACAGAGGCATCAGCAAAAAGGCCTTAGCTGATCCTGACGGTATGGCGAACTCCAGCAGCATCACCAAAAGATAGATACCCAGGATAGTTGCCCAAGCGGGCTTATCCCCAAGAAATTCATTGGCGTAATAAATGATGGTGTCCAGCACCTGTCCTTCAGTCAGTACAAAACTGACTGAGGAGGCCATCAAAACGAGCAATGCACCAGGGGCAATGGCGTTGAATCCTTTGAGAAACCAAACGCCGAGCTGGCGCCAGCCACAGCCACAGCGTAACGGAGCAATGATTCCACACAACAGAAAAGTCAGAGCGCAGGCTGGGAACACCAGATCTGACAAGCCAGATAGAGGCACGACACTACAGCTGATTATTGCAATCACGCCTATTACGAAAATCACTACAAATGCTTTGAGAGCTTTTGACAGATGGGGGCTTGCTTCTGAAGAATCACTGGTCAATGTACTCTGTTCTGTGTTAGCCAGCCCCAAGCGTTCGCAACGGCGGGCATTCGACAAGAGAAAAGCCATCAGCAAGGCGTAAACCAATACAAAGGAGACAATTCGCAACCAGGCACCTGAAAACAGTGGCAAGCCGGCGATTGTCTGAGCGATTCCGACCGTGAATGGATTCATGACACCGACCGCAAACCCACAGCCTACTGCCAGCAGACTCATACCAAGCCCCTGCAGACGGTCCCAGCCCAATCTCAACGCCAACGCCACGACAATCGCAGTCAGGGGGATGACCTCTTCGAAAGAACCGATCAGGGTGCCTAACAACATGAAGACCAACGGCAAGACAAAGAGCAGCAATCGGTTGTTGTGTTCAAAACGCCCAGCGACACTGGAAATCAAAAAGCTGAGCACTCCACAGGATTCCAGAGCAAAGAAGGCTCCACCGATGACAAACAGAAAAATCAACAGCATGATCAAGATGATATTGTTTGGTCCGGCCAGGATCAGCAGAGGTGAAAGCAACCATTTCCAGACTGGCAGATTACCGGTAGACAGGTGATATGATCCAGGCACTATCACAACTGATCCATCAACTGTCGTCCGCACAAATTCACCGGCTGGCAGAATCAAGGTGAGGACAAAGGCCGCTGTCATCAGTGCGCTCAACACAATGAATGCAGCGACATAGGTGCGTATGGTGATGGTAGT
>JAITUO010000071.1 GCA_031286245.1 Coriobacteriales bacterium | reverse complement strand
CCAACCACACCAGGTCCTGGTGGCTTCAACCGGTGTTATCGGTAAGCATTTTGTGGACGGGTTGTTTGAAGTTGGCATCGCCAAAGCTGTTGCGGAGCTGGGATCGACTGACGGTCTTGATATTGTGTCTGGCAGCAATGCTGCTGAGGCGATCATGACGACCGACACCTATGCCAAACAGGCAGCGGTGCGTTTTTATCTCCCTCATGCTGACGGTAGCTCAAATCCATACACAATAGCCGGCATGGTCAAAGGCTCGGGCATGATCGAGCCGAACATGGCGACTTTACTGGGGGTTTTTGCGACGGACGCCCTGCTCAGCCAGGAGGCAGCGGACAATGCTTTCAAACAAGCCATCGATACCAGCCTGAACAAACTGACTATTGATTCGGACACTTCGACTAATGACACCGTATTCTTCCTGTCGACCGGTGGTGCGAGTTCAGCAGAGGCAGTGATCGAATACCAATCAGCTGCCTATTACTCCCTGGTCGAAGCTCTGACTACTCTCTGCGTCGAGCTGGCTCGCCAACTGGCAGCCGACGGTGAGGGAGCAACCAAACTGGTGACTGTCAAGGTTAATGGAGCAGTTGATGACATCCAAGCTGATATGGCAGCTCGCGCAGTAGCCAACTCGCCGCTGGTGAAGACCGCCATCGCCGGGCATGACGCCAATTGGGGCCGCATTGCCATGGCTCTTGGTAAAAGTGGCGCAGATTTTGAGCAAAACCAGGTCAACATCAAACTGATGGGGCTTTCGGTCTGCCATGCCGGATTGGCCCAGCCGTTCGATGAAGACGAGGCTTTACGACTGTTTGCTGAACTACCGGAGATCGTCATTGAAGCCGACCTTGGTACCGGTGGTAACGGTTCAACAGTGATATGGACCTGTGATTTGACACATGGCTACATTGCTATTAACGGCGACTACCGCAGCTGACAACAACTATCAAACAGACGAGTATTGGAGATTTTCTAACTAGGAGTGTAGCGGGCTTCTCCCCAGAAAAGCCCTATTCATTAGAAAGTAGGAATTGATGACAGAAGAAGAACGTTTGGACTATCTGGCTAACATCAGAGCGGCTCAAGCAGAGAGCCTGGGGCTGGCGGAGGTGTTGATTGAGGCTTTGCCGTGGATCAAACAATCCACCGGCAAGACGATGGTCATAAAATACGGCGGTGCGGCAATGATTGATGATGTTCTGCGTGCCGATGTGATGAGTGACATCGTGCTGATGAAGATTATCGGCATCAAGCCGATTATCGTCCATGGTGGTGGCAACGACATCAGTGTATTGTCCAAACGGCTCGGTCTGCCGGTTGCCTTCAAGGATGGCATGCGGGTTTCTCCACCTGAAGTCATGGAAATCGTTAAGATGGTGTTGCTGGGCAAGGTCAACCAGGAATTGGTGGCACAGCTTAACGCCCACGGGCATCTGGCGGTCGGACTGAACGGTGCAGACGGCCATATTATGAAAGCCAAGAAGACCTCTGATGAACTGGGCATGGTTGGCACGATCACCAATGTCGATACCACGCTTTTAAACGACCTGATCAACCACGATTATGTTCCGGTGATCGCCAGTGTGGCGGTCGGGGAGGATGGCTTGGCTTATAACGTTAACGCTGACCTGGCAGCTGGCGAGATCGCTGCTGCGGTTGGTGCTCACAAGGTGATTTTTCTGACTGATGTCGATGGCTTGTATAGTGATTTTGAGGATAAGAGCAGCCTGATTTTTCGGCTTAGTCTGACTGAGGCCGAGCAGATGATGGCGAGTTTATCCAGTGGTATGTTGCCGAAAATCGAAGCTTGTATCAAAGCCTTGAAGTCTGGGGTATCACGTGCTCATATTCTGAATGGGACGATTCCTCACAGCTTGTTACTGGAGATCTTTACCAACGAAGGTGTCGGTACGATGATCATGGCAGACGATGATGAATACTCTCCTGAGGAATTCCGAGTCGCTACCGTAAATAGCCTGGCTCAGAAGCTGCATATGGGGGATTAGGTGTGAAGTTGGCTGGTCCGAAGTTTGATGGGAAAGGGGATTTGAGCGATGCTTAGTAATCAATTAGAGCTTGAGGGACTCTATGTGATGGAGACCTATAAGCGCAAACTCGTGACATTCGTCCGTGGCGATGGTATGCGCCTGTATGATGCCACTGGTAAAGAATACCTGGACTTTTTGGCTGGTTCGGCAGCGGTCAATGCCGGACATGCCCACCCATTGGTGACTGCGGCGATAAAAGAGCAGGCCGATAAACTCTTACATGTCGGTAATTATTTCTTTATCGAGGGACGTGGTGAGTTAGCTGAGATGCTCTCAGCTTTGCTGAACAGTGTTGATGGGCAGACTCTGGGCGACCCTGACTCTCCAACCTGGAAGACTTTTTTTGCCAACAGTGGCACTGAGGCTGTTGAAGGTTGTTTAAAGCTGGCACGGCGCTACGGTTACCGATACCTGGATGGAGCCGGCAGTATAGTGTCAGCCAAGAAGTCCTTTCATGGGCGGACCTACGGGTCATTGACAGCCACCGGCCAACCTTCCAAACAAGACATCTTCAAACCTTTGGTGCCAGGTTTTGTCAGCCACGTCGAACTCAACGATATCGCTGCACTAGAAAAGGCTCTGGACAGCGAAACCGAAGCTGGCAAAGTGGCGGCTTTGTTGTTGGAGCCAATCCAGGGTGAGAGTGGGGTCTGGCCCTGTACACAGGAGTATCTGCAGGCAGCTCGCGAGCTGACTGCAGAACGTGGACAGTTGTTGATGCTGGATGAGGTACAGACCGGTTTCTATCGGACAGGCACTGCTTTCTGTTTCCAGGGTATGGGTATCATACCGGATGTGGTTGCGATGGCTAAAGGGTTGGGCAACGGTATGCCGATCGGAGCCTTTGCTGCTCATGGAAATGCAGCTACAGTATTGGAAGCCGGTGATCATGGCTCGACTTTTGGCGGTTCCTCTCTGGCTGTTGCTGTCGCCTTGGCGTCGGTCAGGGCTTATCTGCAGATGAACGCCGGACGTAAAGCAATCCGTGTTGGTACGTATTTACGCAGCCAGCTGGCTGAGTTGCCTGGTGTCTTGGATATTCGGGGCAAAGGGATGATGACAGGTGTTACCTTGAGCCATCCGATTGCCAATCAGGTGGTCGATGCTGCTTTGGCGCTGGCAGTCAAAGGCGGTCGTCCGGGGTTTGTGTTGAATGCCACTGACGCTGAAACACTACGCTTCATACCACCACTATGCTGTAGTGAAGATGAGATCGATCTGCTGATAACTGCCCTGCAGGAATGCCTGGCGATGGTGGCCGCTTAGTATGATTGAAGTCTGTGGCTGCTTAGCATGATTGAAGTCTGTATCTTAAGTAGCATGTCAAGGATTGAGGAGGAAGACTAATGCAAGGAAACCAATCGGCTGAGAATAGCTTCCCGGAGGCAGATTATTTGCCAGAGCACGACTACCAGGTTCCAGCTTCTTTACCAGGGCGCGACTACCTGGTTTCAAATCGTTTGGCTGGGCGCGACTACCTGCGTATGCTTGACCTCACACCAGAGGATTTGTTTTTGCTGCTTGATACTGCTGCAATCGAGAAGGCTCGCTGGCAGGCTGATCCAGATACCGCTCAAAGCCAGGCTCCTTACCGTGGTCGGGCAGTTGGGATAATCCTGGAAAAGCCTTCACTCCGCACCCGTGTCTCGTTTGAGCGGGCAGTAAGCCGTCTCGGAGCACAGCCGATTGTAATGAGTGATACCAGCTCAGCCTTCTCCAGAGGAGAGTCCTTAAAAGACACAATGATGGTCATGGACCGGTATGTTGATGCTATCGTGATCCGTTCATTCGCCCAGTCCCGCGTCGAAGAACTGGCATTTTGGGCAGAAGTGCCAGTGGTTAACGCTTTGACCGATGATTTTCATCCTTGCCAGGGCTTGGCAGATTTTATGACTATCCGAGAATGCTTCGGTAAGCTGAGCGGATTGAAGCTGGCTTATTTAGGTGATGGATCAAACAATATGGCACATACCTATTTAGAAGGTGGGGCTCTGCTGGGTATGCAGGTAGCTATCGCAGCTCCTGTTGACTATCAACCTAAACCCCAATATCTCGCCGAGGCATCGGCTATGGCAAAGCAGACTGGAGCCGAGCTTTTAGTAACTGATTCTCCCGAGGAAGCCCTGGCTGGTGCTGATGTAGTGATCACTGACGCCTGGGCATCGATGGGTTTCGAGGCAGAGCATACCCAGCGGATGGCAGCACTGGCTCCTTATCAGGTTACTGCAGCCAGCTTTGCACAGGCGTCTGACCAGGCAATTTTCCTACATTGTCTGCCAGCACATCGAGGCGAGGAAGTTACAGACGAAGTGATGGACGCTGATTATTCGCGGATTTATGTCGAAGCAGAAAATCGCATGCACGCGCAACAAGCGCTGTTACTATTGTTGATGCAAGCAGGTTGATATTGGTTAAATGATGAAGTTTGGCTGGCCAGCACTGGCTGGTGCTGGCCACTTGCTGGTTGCTGCTGGTAGTTATCCACATTTTATGTTGGCAAATCCTGGGAATTTCCGAGTTTTTGGCCAAAAAGGGCCCTCATGTATAGTTTTCTATTGGTTTCACACCGATGGATTTTTGGCTCAACTCATCTACCAGCACTTTTAAATTGTGGAGAAAACCGAGACCTGCGTTCTAGGTCAAACAGCCATACATGAGGGCGAATTTCCGGCAGAAACTCCGAAATTCCCAGGATTGCTAATTTATAGGCTGTACAGACGCGTAGAAGTCAAGTGATGGAGCTAAAACCGTTGGAATTTCTGTTGCTTAGTGCTCTAAGTGGTGCTAAACAAGCACTGTCCAATCTGGCCTCAGCTAGCACTGTCCAATCTGGCATTAGAAAAACTAGTGACTCGCAAGCTTTTCTGGGTTCGTACCCACGAGCTTATCCCCGAAGGTTTGCACGCAAGCTTTGCATTAACTTGCTCCCAGGCAAGCACAAATGAAGCGACTTGCACCACCGCGATCGGCGACTGGCACTACCGCGATCGGTGACTGGCAACACCGCGATCGGCGACTGGCTAAGTTACCTTCACATCGTGTATGATTCTTTGAAGCTGAGACATCAGGAGAGTGAGGTTGGCTGTGGCCATATATTAATAAACTCAGGCAAAGCAGATTACATTGCTGTAGAAGGAATACTAGCAGGGGGAACAAGGCAGATTGCTGACAATGACATAAAGACTGTATCTGTTGAATAATTGGGCAATGCGCCACTTTTCATGGTCTAGAATAAGTGAAAATGCCCAGATAAACCGAAAATTAGCCATTGTGAGGTAAAAAACCAATGAGTTTTACAAGTTACCATAAACATAAAAAGAATATGATGTATAATTTGCACATTTACTGGCTTTGTATTGCCAAATATTCATGTAATTGGGATAGGTTGGCACATAACACAGCGGGCGAAACACATTGCATGAAGCACGAAATGGGAAAGGGGTAACCAAATGAAAAAGCGTTTAGTCAGGCAGGATGCCATAAAGCAGTTGATCCGCCAACGTACCATTCGAACTCAGCGTGACTTGGTAGCCGGCTTGGAGGAAAAGGGTTTCAACTGCACCCAGGCTACAGTGTCGCGCGACATTAATGAGATGAATCTGCGCAAGCTGCCTGAAGGTGTCTATATCCTGCCTGAGGACTTGTTGCTCCAACGTCTAGTCAGCGATTTAGTACATGAGGTCACTGTGGCGCAGAACCTGATTGTCATCAAGACTGCTCCTGGCAGTGCTCAGGGAGTAGCAGCAGCACTCGAGGCTGCAGGTGAACCAAAGGTAATTGGACTGGTCGCTGGTGATGACACGATTCTTGTAGTCGCGGCTGATAACGACCAAGCTACTGTTTTTGAAGCAGCTGTCAACAAGTTGCGCCTGAGATAGAAAAAACAGCTTGCGGAGGTATACAAGCTTTTTAAAGCTTATCTGAAACCTGTTTACAAGGAGACAAAGATGGCAAAAGCAAGAGCCGTACTCGCTTACTCAGGAGGGCTCGACACTTCAGTAATGGTCAGATGGCTGATCGAAG
Organism: Coriobacteriales bacterium; assembly: GCA_031286245.1. Lineage (GTDB taxonomy): Bacteria > Actinomycetota > Coriobacteriia > Coriobacteriales > UBA8131 > WQXZ01. The sequence goes on along the minus strand of JAITUO010000071.1, from coordinate 5,028 downwards.
AAAAAGGCTTTGAGGTCATTGCTATGGCTGGTGATGTCGGTCAGACGCGCCAGGATTTGGAGTATATCCGCCAGAAAGCAGTAGATATCGGAGCACATGAATGCCTGGTAATTGACATGCGTGAGGAATTCGTCAGTGATTTTCTAACCAAGGCATTAGCAGCCAACGCGTTATATGAGAACAAGTACCCGCTGGTATCGGCACTATCCAGACCGATACTTGCCAAGCACCTTGTTGAGGTTGCCGCAGAATATAACGCACAATATGTTGTGCATGGCTGTACCGGAAAAGGCAACGACCAAGTCCGTTTCGAGGTCAGTGCGACAACTCTGGATCCCGACTTGCAGGTTTTGGCACCTTTGCGCGAATGGGATCTGCTGACTCGTGAACAGGAGATGCAATGGGCAGCAGCTCGCGGCATTCCGGTACCGACCACAGTCTCACAACCCTATTCGATCGACGATAACATCTGGGGAAGAACAATCGAATGCGGCATCCTTGAAGACCCCTGGGTTGAACCGCCAGAAGACATCTACGAGCTGACTCAGGCTCCGGACAAAGGACCAGATGATCCGCAGTATATCGTTGTCGGCTTCGATGCTGGTGTGCCTTGCTCGCTGGATGGTCTACCAATGAGTTTTTATGACATCATTGTCCAGCTAAACGAGATCGGTGGCCGACATGGTTACGGTCGTATTGATATGATCGAGAACCGTCTGGTTGGATTGAAGTCACGGGAGATTTATGAGACTCCTGGCGCGCTGGCTCTGATAGAAGCACATAAAGCACTGGAAGATATGACGCTGGAGCGCGACCTGTTGCATTACAAGCTCTCAGTTGAGCATGTCTGGGCGACCCAGGTTTACTACGGCCACTGGTACAGTCCATTAAAACAGGCATTGGATGCTTTTATTGCCTCTACACAACCAGCCGTAACCGGTGAGGTAAGGTTGAAATTCCACAAAGGTACCTGCCTGACCGTCGGTCGTCGCAGTGATTATTCATTGTATGACTATAGCCTGGCGACATATGGCGAGCAGGATAGTTTTGACCGCACAGCAGCTAAAGGCTTTATCGACATCTTTGGCTTGGCAGTTAAAACTTGGGCACGCCAGCAGAGAAAACTAGGTTTATAAACGAGATGGATAAATTCTTTCTAGACCTCCAAGTTGACGACCTCGAACCAAAGGGCCAGTCATGAGCGTTGTGACGACTTCGAACCAAGAAGCCGGTCATGAGCGTTGTGACAACCTCGAACCAGGCGGTCAGTCATGAGTGCTGAACCCTATCTTTGGGGAGGCCACTTTGAGGAGGCGCCCGACAGTGCCCTGCAGGCCTTCGCTGCTTCGCTGCCTGTCGATAAGCGAATGTGGCGTGAAGATATCGCCGGTTCATATGCTCATGCCCGGATGCTGGCAAATGTTGGAGTGATCAGCGAGTCAGACGCTAAGGCGATCATTGCCGGGCTCGGGCGCATCGCCATGCGCATCGAGTCTGGTGACTTCGACTTTTTGATGGCTGACGAGGACATCCATATGGCTATTGAGCGGGCTTTGGTCGCAGACATCGGTGAAGCTGGTAAGCGTCTGCACACTGGACGCAGCCGTAACGACCAGGTAGCTACCGACACCAGGCTCTACCTGAAGACACGGACTGCCAGCTTGATTGACCAGCTAGCTGCACTTCGCAGGGTAATCATCCAACTGGCTGAGGATAATCAAGACGTCATCATGCCTGGTTATACCCACTTGCAAAAAGCTCAGCCGGTGTTGTTTGCACATCATCTGCTGGCTTATTTCTGGATGTTTACGCGCGACAGCCAGCGGATAAAGGCTGCTCACCAAGCTGCCAATGCCTCTCCACTGGGTGCTGCTGCCTTGGCCGGCACCAGTTATCCACTTGACCGTGAAGCAGTGGCCAGCGACCTCGGTTTCATCGATGCCACCGGTGCCCCCGTGGTTATCCCCAACTCCCTGGATGCCGTCAGTGACCGAGACTTCCTGCTTGATGCGATATATGCCTGCTCGACAACCATGATGCATCTGTCGCGGCTCTGTGAAGAGCTGGTTCTGTGGTCCAGTGACGAGTTTGCCTACATCACAATGAGCGATTCCTATTCGACTGGCTCGTCGATCATGCCCCAGAAAAAGAACCCTGATTATGCCGAGCTGGTACGAGGAAAAACCGGTCGGGTTTACGGCGACCTGATGGCTTTATTGACCACCATGAAAGGTTTGCCTCTAGCCTATAACAAGGACATGCAGGAGGATAAAGCAGCAACCTTCGAAGCTCTGGACACCCTTGAGCACAGCCTGTCAGCGGTAGGCGGCATGCTTTCGACCTTGACTGTCAATGCCGATCGTATGCTGGCAGCAGCGAGAGGCGGTTATATGGCAGCAACTGACCTGGCTGACTGGCTGGTTGGCCTGGGACTGCCTTTCCGTGAGGCGCATGCAGTAGTCAACCGTCTGGTATTAACTGTGGAGAAGACCGGGCGCAGCCTACAAGACTTGACTTTGGCAGAGATGCGCGAGGTCAGTACATTGTTCGATGACCAAGCCCTGTCAGTGTTAGATATTAAGTCGGTGGTCACAGCTCGGACGACATTTGGTGGAACCGCGTCATGGCGGGTTAAAGAACAATTGGAATTAGCCAAAGCAGCGCTGTAGCGCTGAGCATAACGCGTTGAAAAGACGCATGGAGGTCGATAGACCATTAATCCAGGGAGGTTAGCCTGTCAAATCTAAGGTCGCCCTGTTTTTTACGGTTGACTACAGAACTGGCAGAATTCATCAACGAGAAGATGCTGATGCAAAGCCTGTTTCAAAGAATCTTAGACACGGTCAACGACCGACAGATGCTTGTCAAAGCTCCAGTAGAATTGCTTCTGATGGTTAGTGGTGGAGCTGATTCTGTCGCATTGGCCTATATTCTGCCGATGCTACTACCAGATAATAGGTATACAATCCTGCACGTCAATCATGGTATCCGAGGTTTGGACGCTGATGCTGATGAGTCATTTGTTAGGTCGTTGGCACATGAGCTGTCGATACCTTGTGTGATTCGCCGGATAAACCTACCTGAGATCAAGGCTTTGACTGGCGGCAATCTGGAAGAGTTGGGCCGCAACATGCGCTACTCCCTGGCTGACGAATTGCTAGCCGAGCTGGCAGGCGATTCTGCCTCTGACAACAATGGTCGTATCATTACCGCCCATACTGCTGATGACAATGCGGCGACCTTCCTGATGCGTGTCATCAAAGGTGGTGGAGCAGCTTCATTATCCGGGATCCCTTACGTACGCGGTAAAATCATCAGGCCTTTGTTAGATGTCCGACGGTATGAACTAATCGATTGGCTGGTATCTGAAGGTCATACCTGGTGTGAAGATGCTACCAATATTGATACGAATTACCTACGAGCTTTTGTGCGCCATCAACTGTTGCCTTTGATGCAGACACAGAATCCTCGTCTGATTGAGACTATCACCCGGAGCCAGAAGATCCTGGCAGATGAATCAGACTATATCGGACATATCGCCTCCGCTTATCAGACAGATCCATTATCTGCCTCTCATCCAGCAATTGCTCGTCGCGCACTACGACTGGCTTATCAAGCCAACGGAGGCCAATCCAAAGATCTGACTTTCGAACATGTTGAACAACTGAGGCTTAGAGGAAAGACAGCTGGTTTTGTGATTGACCTACCGGGTGCCATATCTGCCCGCAATGTGGGAGGCGAACTGGTTTTCTCCACACCTGAAAGCTGCACAACGACGGAGCAATTCATTGCGGTTTTGGAGACGGGCAGACCGCTTGAGATACCGCAGGGGACTCTGGTCATGGAAGAGGTCGATCCGGTCCGATTCACCGACGACCCAGTGGCTTTTGCTAAAGCCAATGCCGATGATTGCCATCTACTGGTTGATGGGGAGGCTTTGACGAAAGCAGGTTTATCGGATACTGATAGAAGAACTGCCATCGACCTGACAGTCGCTTCGCTGCAAGCCGGTGATCGGTTTTCTCCCCTCGGTATGCCTGGACAGCATAAACTGGTATCCGATTTGTTGATTGATAGAAAAATTCCCCAATCAATCCGACAAAATCTGGTTAAAATCAGTAAAAACGGCGAGATTGTTTGGGTTGTTGGGGTTCAAGCTGATGACAGATTCAAGGTAAGGCCTGATAGCATACGAATAATCAGTATAATCATGAGGTTACACTCTATTCAGGGAAGTGAGGCTAATGATGCATCCTGATATCACCGAGGTATTGTTCACCGAGCAAGACATTTTGGCTGTTGCGCGGAGGATGGGAGCCGAGATCAGCCGCGATTATGCTGGGCAGAAGTTGCTGTTGGTCACCGTGCTGAAAGGCGCGTTTGTTTTCATGGCTGATCTGATACGTAACATAGATATCCCGGTCGAGGTGGATTTCATGGCGGTATCCAGTTATGGGGCGGAAGCCAAGAGTTCTGGTGTTGTCCGCATTATCAAGGATCTGGAAGCACCGATCGAGGATTATCATGTCCTGCTCGTTGAAGACATTTTGGATAGCGGCTTGACTTTGAACTACCTGAAGAAATACCTCAAAAGCCGTAATCCACTCTCGGTCGATATCGCGACGTTGCTGCTGAAAGAGGGTAAACAGGAAGTGCCGGTTGACTACAAGTACCTGGGTCTGATTTGCCCGGATGCTTTCGTGGTTGGCTATGGGTTGGATTTCGCTGAGAAATATCGCAACCTGCCCTATATTGGCATACTTGATCCGAGGTGCTACTCATAATGGTTAACTGTTCATGATGATATTCCGTTTTTCTGACAAAGCCGCCTGCGTGACGAGGCTGTCTCCGTGCGGCAGGCAGGGGTAGTCTGTGCGATATTCCGTTTTTCTGACAAAGCCGCCGAAATGCGGCAGGCAGGGGTAGTCTGTGCGTAGATTCAATAATCGAAACCTGATCATTGTCTATTCGATCTTTGTGGTGGTATTCACGCTGGTCTTTATGTTCATGCTATTCAGTAACCTTTTC
>JAITUO010000029.1 GCA_031286245.1 Coriobacteriales bacterium | reverse complement strand
GCCCTTTTTGGCCAAAAACTCCGAAATTCCCAGGATTACCAATTTATAGGCTATACAGCCACGTAGATGTCAAGTAAAAGAGACAAAATCGCTTTTCTCCACATCTAGTCTAACTAGATCAGGCTAAGGCATGCCTTATTAAGGCTCAGCGAAGTGAAGATGCGGTGCGCACAGTCTCCATTTATTCAGCTATACAGTAAATTCATTATTCAATGGCCCTTAAACATCACATCTCTGTTATTATGATCCAATGTAATAAGCGCTCACGGAAGAGCTCACGTTTGGAGGAAGCGATGAAAAAGCGGATAGCGATTGTAGTGGCTGGAGTCATGATTTTTGCCAGTATGGCACTGGTACTGAGCGGATGCGACACCAAAGGCGAGCCAGTCGATTATGCTGGCAAGTATATTCTGACCAAGGCTGATGTCAGTGGTGTTGGAACCGTTGAAGGTGAGGACATAACCAAGATGTTCCCACCAAGTGAGAACTATATTGAGATTGTCGATTCTCGGAACATCATCTTTGTGCTGCAGAACGAAAAGATTGAAACCACCTACACCAAGGATGGCAGTATCTTGCATGTCAGTGATGGTGGAGATGTATTAGACTTCACCTTCGACGGTAAGCAGGTCACTTACTACGTCGAAGACCAAAAAACGACCCTGTTCTTTACCAAATGAAATAGTGAGGCCGCTGCATTGATAAGCAGTACTTTTTAACATGAAAGTGGCCTCTTTGAAAGAGGCCACTTTTTTTGCATGGGAGAAGACCGGGTTGGCATACGTATCCAAATAGCGGCAGACACAGGTTTCTCCACATAAAGCCGAAGGATGGAAGTGAAATGGTTACAGAGGAAATCGAAGAGTTGCGTACATCGATCTTGGCTCAGATCACTGAAGCAGACAACAGCTCCGAGCTTGAACAGCTGCGTGTTGCTGTTTTGGGTAAGAAAGGTTCTTTGACAGTGATGTTGAGGACTTTAGGCAAGGTACCCGCAGCAGAACGGGCTGTTGTTGGCAGAGCCGCGAACCAGCTGCGAGATGAGCTGGAAGCTGCTTTTGCCATACGGCGGAACACACTGGTCGATGCGGAACTGGATGCCCAGATAGCCGCCGGTGCCATCGATATTACCCTGCCCGGCCGTCAACGATTGATTGGTAGTCAACACTTGATCAACCAGATCAGAGACGAGATCTGTGATATTTTTCGGGGGATTGGTTATACGGTGGTCTCGGGCCCGGAGGTCGAGACTGATTATTATAACTTCACTGCCTTGAATACGCCGGCTGACCATCCATCTCGCGGCTTGCAGGATACGCTGTATATCCGCGATCGCTCCGGTAGCCATTCGACGATCGCCAGTGAGAGCGAAGTGATGCTGCGTACCCAGACCAGCGGCGTGCAGGTACGCACCATGGAGATGCAAAAACCACCCATCTACGTCTTGGTTCCCGGACGGGTCTTTCGTCGCGATGCGCCAGACCCTACCCATACACCACAGTTCACGCAGATCGAGGGGCTAGTTGTCGACAAGGGCATCACCTTTGCTGACCTCAAAGGCACGATGGACTACCTCTGTAAACAAGTCTTTGGACTCGACCGGCAAACGCGTTTTCGCACTCACTTTTTCCCCTTTACCGAACCTTCAGCCGAGGTTGATGTCAGTTGCGGGATCTGCGGCGGAACCGGCTGCCGTTCCTGCAAAGGTACCGGCTGGCTGGAAATACTCGGCTGTGGCATGGTTGATCCCAACGTCTTCGGTTTCGTGGGTATCGATCCCGAAGAATACAGTGGCTTTGCCTTTGGCATCGGCATGGAGCGAACTGCCTGCTTGAAATACAACGTACCAGATTTGCGCATGCTGCTGGAAGGCGATGTGCGCTTTCTACGGCAGTTCTAAGAGAGGCGGTCAAAATGAGAGTCTCACTAAAATGGCTCAATACCATGGTGGACGTACCCAGCGATCTGCCGGCCTTGACCGAGCAACTTGACCTGACCGGCACTGCGGTCGAGTCAGTCGAGATCATCGGCGACCGCCTGGACGGTATCATCATCGGCCAGGTCATCGCCAAACAGCAACTGCCGGAGTCCGATCACCTCTGGGTCACCAAGGTCGATGTCGGAAGCTATAACCTCGATCCAGCCGATAATCCATTGCCACTACAGATTGTCTGTGGAGCCCAGAACTTTTCATGTGGGGATAAGATCGTGGTCGCCTTGGTCGGTACCACATTACCTAACGGAGCCCAGATTAAAAAAACCAAGCTGAGAGGTATCGAGTCATGTGGAATGAATTGCTCAGCTTTGGAGCTGGGTATCGGCGAGGACCATGCCGGAATCCTGGTACTCGATGCTGATGCTCCTGTCGGTAAGCCTTTTGCGGAATACCTGGGTGTTTTCGACACCGTCCTGGATTTTGAAATCACTCCAAATCGTCCCGATTGTATGAGTGTGTTAGGTATCGCCCGCGAAGTAGCCGCGGTTTTTGAGCTGGACTATCAGTTACCGGCAGTTGAGGGGTTGGGTGGAGAGCCGGCTGCAATTGCCAGCGTAGTCGAAATAGCAACAACTGCCAGCGTAGTCGAAATAGCAGCAACTACCAGCGGGATCGAAACAGCAGCAACTGCCAGCGAAGTCGGCCCTCCTACAGTCGACCAGCTGATCAATGTGACTATCGATGATCCGCTGCGTTGCCCACGCTATACCGCACGCTTGATAAAAAACGTCAAAGTCGGGCCTTCTCCTGACTGGTTGGTTGAGCGCATTATTGCAGCCGGCGCCCGCCCGATTAACAACATCGTTGACGTGACAAACTACATCATGTTCGAGGTTGGCCAACCAATGCATGCCTTCGACTACGACCAGCTTGTCAAAGACGCTGACGGCTGTGTCAGCATTACTATCCGGGCAGCCCAGGCTGGTGAGCGCTTTACGACTCTAGACGAAGTCGAACGGGAACTTGATCCAGATATCACCTGCATCGTCGACGCTAATGCTGCTGCAGGCAAGGGCCAGACTGTCGCCTTAGCCGGAGTGATGGGTGGGCTGACCAGCGAGGTTGGCTCCGAAACAGTCAATGTGTTATTGGAATCAGCGGCCTTTTCTCCCAACCACACCAGTCGTACCTCTCGGCGTCTGCAGTTGTTCAGCGAGTCTTCTGCTCGCTTCGAGCGGGGAGTCGATGACTGGTATTGTGACGATTTCTCAGCCCGAGCCGCTTTTCTGATCGCTCTGACCAGTGGCGGGCAAGTTGTAGAGGGTGTTGTTGATTGCTATCCTTTGCCGCGAGAGCTGCCAGTCATCGATTTCCGAGTCAGGCGTTTCTCGGAATTTGTGGGAGCAGCGATACCGCTGAATTACATCATGGCAATCCTGACACGATTGGGCTGCGATGTAAAAGTGATTTCTGACCAAATCTTGCGAACCAAAACCCCTTTAGAAGACACTACACAGCAACCAGACATACTACAAGTCACAACCCCCAGCTACCGGCCGGACTTGCAAAGGGAGATCGACTTATATGAAGAAGTGCTGAGGATTTGGGGTATGAAGCAGGTCGAACCAACGCTACCAGGTGGTCGTGAGCGGATCGGCTTGCTGACAGTCGAACAAGCCAGGGAGCGCAGGATCGGGGAGTTATTACGAGCAATGGGCATCAATGAGACGATGACCTATGCTTTTGTGCCACCGGCCGACTCTGATGATGTGCCGATGCTGTTCGACGAATCTGCCCAAGCAGTTGAGCTGATTTACCCCTTGAGTTCAGAAATGTCGGTACTGCGACGTAGCATCCTGCCCGGATTGCTGCGTTCGGTAGCTTACAACTTGAACCATGGTACCGCAGACATTAAATTGTATGAGATGGGTACGGTATTCTTCACCAGTGAAGGCCGCCAACAACCGAAAGAAAAAATGCTCATGACAGCGGTCCTGGTAGGGGCAGAGCATCCAAATACCTGGAACTTGACTTCGCGTAATGTCGATTTCTACGATGCCAAAGGGGTGATTGAGACAATCGGTCGAGAACTGAAGGTTGCCAAACTGCGCTTTAAAGAACTTGCAGCCTCAGAAGCACCCTGGCTGCAAGCCGGCCGGGCAGCCAGTGTTTTGGCTGGTTCCAGTGTCTTAGGGTGGCTCGGCGAAGTGCATCCCCGTGTGACGCGCAGCTTTGGTATCGAGGTACCGGTGATTGCTTTTGAGCTGGAATACCCGCTGATGATCAAAGCTGCCCAGGCGATGCGGGCCTACCAGGAGATTCCACAGTTCCCGGCGGTCAGCCGTGATCTGGCTGTTGTAGTTGATGTCGATGTCACAGCAGAACAGCTCACTCAGATCTTAAAAAGTGCTGGCGGAGCAATGCTGGCCAGTTATCATCTGTTCGATGTCTTTGAAGATGTTGGAAAAATCGGAGCTGGAAAAAAGTCATTGGCGTTTGCCTTGAGTTACCAGGCACCAGATCGGACTTTAACATCAGAGGAAGTTGATGTCATACATAACAAAGTAGTCAGCAAGCTGAAAGGAGCAATCGGCGCTGAGATACGAGCATAGAATACGCGAAATAATCACAGATCATCCAGCGGGATGGAACACGGTTTTATCCCGATATAAAAAAAGCCAGGCTTAGATGCGAGAACTATTAAGGAACGAAAACTTCCGTCGCTATTGGCTAGCCAGTATGTTCTCAGAGTTCGGTGTGATCACTTTACAATTTGTGATCGCACTGTATGTCTTTGACCTGACTGGATCGGCTGTGCTTTATGGCACCTTGCTGGCTGTCGTCATCATTCCGCGATTCATTCTGTATCCCCTGGTCGGTATCTGGGTGGACCTCTATGACCGCAAAAAAATGCTGATGGGGTCGATGATCTTTGCTTTATTGGTGCTGGTGGTTTTCACTGCATATGAC
>JAITUO010000220.1 GCA_031286245.1 Coriobacteriales bacterium | reverse complement strand
CCGAAACCGGTGCTGTGATCTCAGCCAATCAAGAGCATCGTCAAGTCTTCATCACCGGTCACCTGGAATACGAAGCCGATACCTTGGACAAGGAATACCACCGCGACATCAAAGCCGGCCTCGAAATCGACATGCCGGCTAATTACTACATCAACGATGATCCCCAGGCTGGCATCCAAATGCGCTGGCGTACCTACGCCCACCAGTTTTTTGCCAATTGGCTGAATCACTATGTCTACCAGGAAACTCCTTTTGACCTTGCCAAAGACCTGTATCCACTGCGCAAAACCTGGGATGAAGTACAATGACTAGATGAGAAATCACAGGAGAGGTGATCGACGAGCAGATGAGTGACAAACTGGATATTACGGGCATGCTGAGCAGTATTGGTGTCGCGGTCGATAAGTCTGCTAATGGGGATAAGACCGGATCGAATGAATCTGACACTACTGCCAACCAGTCGGAAGACAAAGATGTAGCAAGCGATAAAACAACCGCCGAAGCCGTTGAAAGTGGGCAGTCAGCAAACACTACTGACAAACCCAAACCCGCCAGGTCTTCCACCAAGCCTAAAACTGTAGATGCTCCCCCAAAGCCCACAGCTACCCCAAGCCCCACCAAACCTAAGGCTACTGCTGCCGGTAAGTCTGAACCAGAAACCGTCAAAGCCTTAAAGCTCGATCTGCCTGCCATCACCAACATCAACAACATCAACAATATCACCGATATCTCCAACATCACCGATATCTCCGATATCGACCAGTTGGTCGAAGATCCCGATGAACCAGCTGAGGACACAGCTCAATCCCGGGTTGCCAAGGCAGCAGAGCTTGCCAAGGAAGCCAAAAAACGTAAAGCTTCAGCCAAGACCAAGGCAGCAGAATCAACCACTCCAAAACCAGGGTTGGAATCGTTACCTAAAACCGATGAAGCCAGCGCTCGCCCATCGGACACCTCTGTTCTACCCAATCTGGCGGCTCCTCGGCGAGGCCGAGCCGCAAGCATCAAAACCACGGTCTCCTCCCCTGTCACAGTCAGGCGTCAACCGGTGGAGACACTGGCTGATCCCGAGAGCCTGCTGCCAACCGGTATGCATGACACGGACTATCGGATCCGTGGTGGCGGCTTCTCACAGAGTAAGAACCCAATTGTCGTCATTTTATTGATCGCTATTGTGATATCTGGCTTGGGTACCGGTGCTTGGGCAGCCATGCGCTTTATGGAGTCCTTTTCCCAGGAACCAGTTGCTGAATCAGCAGTGACAATTACTGTTGCAGAAGGTCACCAGGCTCTATATAACATGCCACAGATATTGAGTTATATCTGGGGTGATGCAGAAACTGCCTATAACAACCTGGCAGAAGCTGGCGTATTAGTCTATCTCAACGACCGTATGACATCAGGAAATACCGATTCGTCAGCCCGTGGTAAAGAGATCGTCCATTTGCCTGCGGGAGCGACTGAAGACGACCTGTTGTTATATAACACCAGCGAGTTCGACGGCTTTGACTTCGACGAGCTGCAACAGCGCCTGCTGGGCAGCTGGATGCTGGATATTTCCAATGGTGACAGAGGCAATTTCGTACAGTTTAAGTACGCCAATCTAGCCACTGAAGGTCTGTCTGAAGAAATGCACTGGTTGTTGAAATACCAGGGCTTGACTGGTGAAGGTTCAGTGATACTCGACGAAGGTGTGGATTTTTCTGGAAACAACTACATCCAGGGATACGTTGTGCTGGAAGGTGAGCAGGTTATCTACTGGAAGATATTGAGCTGCCGTTTTGATGCCAGATATCGCGGTGGAGACAACCGGCGCCTGCCTGATAGTAGCGCTTATGTCAAACTGCGGGTGGCAACCTGGGATTTTTATGGGGCGACGATTAATCTGACTGAACCAGGTGAAAACCCAGGTGGAGAAGAGCTTCCACCAGAGACCTCTGACCGTTGGCCGGCTACTGTTTCGATAGATTATCTACAAACTGTTTTTGTAACAGAGAAGACCTCTGGCTGACAAAACCAGTATTGATATCAAAGATTGAACCGCATAGAAAAAGTACCGATTTGTAAAAGGCAGCTGTCTGTCAACTCTGCCTCCTCGACTATGCTGCCATCGACCCAGGTGCCATTCAGGGAATGGTTGTCACGGACGATGATCCTGTCGCCTTGATGCTCGATGATGGCATGTTGCCTGGATACTGTTCGGTTGTTGAGAAAAATATCGCAATCTGGGTCACGGCCGACAGTGATCGGGAACTCCTCTAGATAAAATACCCCTCCCTTGGAAGGTCCCTTAGTCAAGGTCAAATGTGGTGTTCCTTGTGATAAGACCGGAAGATTGACATCACCACCAGAGAGCTCCAAAGGATCGAAGGCTTCTGTCGTACCTGCCAAGTTGTGGCCGCACTCACTGCAGATTTTGGCATTTACTTCCTGAAAAGCACCACACGCCGGGCATTTAATATGGTTATCCATTTTGCTCAACTCCCCGCCTGTCCTTGGTGGTCTTTTTGACCTACAGGCAATTACCACTCACGAGCCTATATCATATCAGAAATCTTTATGGCAGCAGTAAAATATCTGGCAGGTGTAACTGGGTCGAAGCATGCTTGGGTTTACCGGAAAAGCCACCCCAGAACCGGTCCCAACTGATGGTAAAGCTCTTCCAGAAACCAGGCTCAGCAACAGTCGTGTCAGCCACCAGTTCGCTGGTGGCTAGCACTTCACCATTCTGGCTCCAGATGATACGACCGACTCGTTGGCCTCGAATTATTGAACCTTGCCAATCCTCCAGTTCGACCTCCTGTTTGATCGGTCCAGCCAGGTCAAAGATGTTGATAGTGATCGGCAGGGGAACACGTACCCCGACCGTTTTATCGATCCACGACAATAATGCCAGGTCAGCGACTTTGTCGGTGCTACTGATCAAATCGACAGTCCGATAGTGCTTAAAAGCCCAGTTTAGTAACGTGATTGTGTCGGTATAGCGGGAGTAGTCGGTAGGTGAGCCAAAGACCACGCAGTAAAAAGTAATACCATTGTAAACTACAGCAGAAACCAGACAGGCATCGGCTTCGATATTGGTACCGGTCTTAACACCGATGACTCCCTCCATCATCTCAAACAGTCGGTTGGTTGTCTTCCAGACAATCTCCCTGCCATTGATGATGACGGTGGCTTCCCGCATTGCAACCAGTTGGCGGAACACCTCATTGCGCATCGCATAACGAGCCAAGATCAAATAATCCTCAACTGTTGAATAGAGGTTGTCCTCATCCAAACCGGAGGCATCGACATAATTGGTGTTCAGCATACCCAGCTCGACAGCTTTTTGATTCATCATCACTACAAAATCGAATTCAGTACCAGCGATATTCTCAGCGATTGCGACTGCAGCGTCATTGCCCGATGGCAGCATCAGGCCAATCAAGAGAGTGTGCATCGTTGTCACATCACCTTGCTTCAAAGAAGCAGATGTGCCAATAGTATTAGCTGCTCCCATTGTCACCAGACACTCATGCTGCAGTTGAGAATTCTCCAAGGCGATGATAGCTGTCATCATCTTGGTTGTCGAAGCCATCGGTAATGGCAGCGTACCATTGCGTTCCCATAAGATAAGCCCGTCTGCAGTTGCTACCAGTGCGCTGGGGGCAGCTATGTCCGGTGGATCATCGATCGGGTACATGCCTTGCGGCTTGCCTCCGATTAAGTCGGTTGCCAGAACATCGGCATATGCTGTGGAGACAAGCAGGCTGGAGCTGTCCCTTGACTCCGGCTGGCTGGATGGCCATAAACCAAAACCTCCAGCTGCGATTACCAGGGCCGCTAACAGACGGACAAAGTTATTTAACCGGTCTCTTTTTTTCATATCCAGACAATCATAACAGGCATCATTGTTAGAGTCCTTCAGACGCAATCGCTCTGTAACCTATTGATTGGATCGCAGCTTCAGCAGCTTCATTGTCATCAATCCTGATCACATCGATAGCCTTGCCATCAGCTGCTGAGAAGCAATAGGCATACTCGATGTTCACATCAGCCAGCTCAAATGCTTCCAGCAGCTGGGCTAAACCACCAGGCACATCCGGCACTTCGACTGCCAGGACTTTGGTTAATGAGGCTCGAAACCCCTGTTCGCTGAGCACCGATTGGGCTTTTGTTGGGTTGTCAGCGATTATTCTTACGACACCATACCTTTCCGTATCGGCAATGGTCAGAGCATGCATCGAGATGCCGGCATCACCCAAGGCTCGACAGAGTGCTGCCAGGCGGCCCTTTTTGTTTTCCAGGAACACAGTCAATTGGTCAATCATGGTTATCCCTCCAAGTACTGTCTTTGTATCTACGGCTCGATAGCTGCTTGTCAAAGGTTTGCGGTTTTCTCCCCATGTTTTTATTTAGCAGTCTACTCATCACTGCGATTGTCGATGATCCGCCTGGCCTTACCTTCAGAGCGCTCGATCGACATTGGTTCGACTACCTGTACTTCGACGTTGACCTGGAGGTTGCTGCGCAGTTCTGCGCCGACACTCCTCTCCAGGCGTTCGATGCGGCGGATCTCATCAAAACTGAAATCACTGGTCGGCTCGACCCTTAGAGTCACATGATCCAATGGCCCTTGGCGGGTCAAAACAATCTGATAATAGCTTGTCAGTTCGGTAAACTCAGCTAATACTTCAGCAAATTGATTGGGGAAGACGTTTACGCCACGGATTATCAACATGTCGTCAGTGCGTCCAGCAATACGATCCATGCGTCGCAGAGTGCGTCCGCACCAGCACTGGCCAGGCAGGATCCGTGAGATATCATGCGTTCTATAACGAATCAGAGGTGAGCATTGCTTGGTCAGCGTAGTAATGACGACCTCACCCCACTCGCCATCAGGCAACGGTTGCAAGCTTTCCGGGTCAAGTATTTCAGTGATAAAGTGATCCTCTGCCATATGCAACCCCATCTGGTATCGGCACTCACAGCTGACACCCGGGCCCATTACCTCGGAAAGCCCATAGATATCGACGACCTTGACCCCCAGCTTACCCTCGATCTCATGACGCATGCCTTCGGAGCAGGGTTCGGCACCGAGGATCGCTCCACTTAATGCAAAATCATTCGCCGGATCATAGCCAAGATCAATCGCAGTATCGGCGATCAACAGCGCATATGACGGGGTGCAGGCTAAGATATCAACAGCAAAATCACGCATCATCTGAACCTGGCGTTTGGTATTACCAGAGCTCATTGGTAGAATCGTCGATCCCATGCGGATCCCACCTTCATGGGCTCCCAGTCCTCCGGTGAACAGACCATAACCATATGAAACCTGAAGGATACTCTCTGGGCCTCCACCGACCAGGGCAATACAACGGGCGAACAGGTCACCCCAATTGTCGATATCAGATTGGGTATAACCGACCACAGTAGCATTACCGGTCGTACCAGAAGAGGCATGTAAACGCTGTACCTGTTTGACATCTATCGCAAACATGCCAAAGGGATAGGCATCACGCAGGTCCTGTTTTGTAGTGAAAGGTAGAAATCGAAGGTTATCCAAGTCAGAGAAAGTAAAAGGATCAATGCCAGCCTGATCCAGGCTATTGCGATAAAAACCGATGTTGTTGTAGCAATTGGCCAAAGTATCCTGCAAACGCTGGAGTTGCAGACCTGCCAATGCAGTTCGATCCATACACTCGATAGCTGGTTGGAAAAAACGCTCACCACCGGAAACCTTGCCCTGCGAGTTGGTCACGGTTACCTCACTTTCATCTGACCTCTCAAACAATTGCATAATAATAACCCAGTCAGCAGCATTTTTTACAGGCTTTGGCGTACAATCACCAGCCATGGATAAAAAAACCGACATTCCATCAGCAAGACGAAAGGTAGGGTCGTCTGGAGTCGAAATCCCAGAAGTGGGTATTCCAGAGGCAGACGCGGCTTCGGCAGGCGTTAACGAGGCGGACAAATCCTCAGCAAGCGCCCCCCCAAACGCACTCCAAGCCAGTGCTCCATTAGCCGACAGCCCGAAATCCAAAACCCGTCCAGTGACCTTTGTCCTGGTCTTAGCTTCTTTTGTCTCATCGTTTGCTGGCAGTTCCTTAAATGTCTCGATCCCGACGATTGGTGCCGAGTTCCATGTCCCGGCTGCCATGCTCGGTTGGCTGATTACTTCATTTACAATCTGTGCTCTGGCCCTGGCTTTACCAATCGGCAGGTTAGGAGATCTCAGCTCGCGTCGGACAATCCTGATGATCGGTATCGGGCTGTTCACTGTGGCAAATATCTCATCAGCTTTCGCCCCAAATATCCAGGTGATGATTGGGCTCAGAGTCTTGCAGGGCATCGGTGGCGCTTGTATGTTTTCTACCAACCAGGCGATCATGGCTGATGCCTATCCGCCTCAGATCCGCGGTAGGATGCTGGGCATCACAATCTCGGCTGTTTATTTTGGTCTGGCCTGTGGCCCAGTCGTTGGCGGTCTTTTAACTGCTCATATCGGCTGGCGAGCAGTCTTCATTTCCATGGCGGTGATGGGTGCTCTGACATTTACTGTAGCCTTCGGGCGGCTACCGCAAAACTCCAGTCATGCCGAATCTGGCAAGCTTGTCAGCCGGTTGGACATCCCCGGTCTGATCCTTTATATCATTGGTACTTCGATTCTGGCCTGGGGTCTAAACAACCTGACTACCAGCTTGATTGCCATCATCTTAGCTGTGCTTGGTGCCACACTGATCGCAACCTTCATCTGGTGGGAAAGTCGGGCAAGCTCTCCCCTACTGAACTTGGCACTCTTCAAAAACAACTGGAGCTTTGCTCTTTCTAATCTCGCAGCTTTCTTTAATTTTACGGCAACCTTTGCCGTCAACTATCTCTTGTCAATCTACCTGCAGCAGGTCAAAGGTTTTGGAGCAGACTTTGCCGGCCTGGTGATGATCACTGCACCACTGACCCAGGCGACGATTACAATCTTTGCCGGTCGGATCTCAGATAAAGTCTCTCCTTTCCGCCTGGCATCAATCGGTTGTGCCTGTTGCTCACTGACTCTGGTCTCGTTCATTTTTGTGTCCCCAGAGAGTTCGCTGATCCACATTTTTGGTAATCTGATAATGATGGGCATCGGTTTTGGGCTGTTCGCTTCGCCGAACACCAACGCAGTGATGAGCCTGGTACCCCGCAGCAGCCTCGGCTTGGCATCCGCTTTTCTGGGTACCATGCGCAGCTTTGGCCAAGTCATCAGTATGGCGATCATTGTCGTCTTAATGCGGATGTTTCTACAGGATCAGCCGATCAACCTGGTCGCTCCCAGTGATCTGGCATTTGTTATGCGGATCTGTTTCATAATCTTCAGTTGTATCTGTATGCTTGGAGTTTTCACCTCACTGCAGCACAAGGGCAAACGGCCCGTCGCCAGCAACTCTGATGAATAACCGGGGCTTGATGCTAGCCAAGGCTGAAAAGCTAGTGGTGCTCTGCAAAAGCTAGTGGTGCTCTGCAAAATAGGCTTTGAAGTCCTCAATCATCAAGGGCTTACTGAAATAGTAACCTTGAAAAGCCCGCACTCCCAACTTGGTCAACGCCTCTACCTGTTCGATGGTCTCGACCCCTTCGACAACCAGTTCCAGATTCAATTGACCAGCTAGTAAAACGACTGAACGGACAATCTCACGTTGTTTATAGTTGTCGTGGATCTTGTCGATCAATGACATATCGATCTTCACGGTATGCACACCATAATCACTGATATAGTTCAGCGATGAGTAACCCATACCCAGGTCATCAATCGTCAAGGAAAAGCCCAGATCTCGGATCTGCCGGAAAGTCTCACTCATGGCATAACTGGCATTGACAGCCATATGCTCGGTGATTTCAAACTCGATTTCGCCAGGTAAAACTACGTAATGGTCGCGCAGTTCGGCTAAGAAGCTTACGAAGGATCTATCCTCTTCCAGATGCCGGGGATGCAGGTTGATTGACATCCTGAGGTTCGTGAAATGGCTTTCCCGCATCTCGGCGAACTCACGGATCGCTGTCGCTGATACCCAGCGGCCAAGATCAATGGCCAG
>JAITUO010000122.1 GCA_031286245.1 Coriobacteriales bacterium | reverse complement strand
TTGGTGGTTATCATAAAAAACCGGCGGCCATATAGCCGCCGGTCTCAAATAACCAGTATCCCGCTAGCCTCCCCACAACATTGCCAACTATAAACCAAACCTCACGGTTGCGACTGACTCTGCCGAATAGCTGAGGGCAACAGACGGGCCTTCCTTGCTGGAAGTCGTAGTAGCTCCAACGTTGGTCTCAATTGCCAGCTCACCGAGGGCACCACGAGCGCGAGCCTCCAGTTGAGCCGCGATGATCGAAGCAGCTCTAGCTGCTTCCAAAGCCTCGTTCAAGTCGTCATAGCGCACAGCACCGGACGGAGCATGTACGACATAATAGATACCACTGTTCCAGGAGATGATCTTGGAGATCTCAACCCGGGCGACAGCTCGGATATCTGCTTTCAGAGCCCCGATGGCATTAGCGACTTCGGCATGCTCGGGATAGATGTAATCCGTACCGAGAGCCTTGGCGACCTCAGGCAGGAAGACATGAGTCGGAGCTCCAATACCAACCAGTGAAGCTTTGGTGCCAAACAGGTAGCGGAACAGCCCGGTATTGCCATCACCACGGTTTTCCCAGCTATTGTGGATCAGAAAATCAGTCTGCGGATCAAGCTTGGCGAATTTCCGCCCGAACTGCTGGGCGACCAGGATCCTCAGCAGGTTCTCATACATCCGCCCTTCTACCAGTGTGTAAGCATAGTCAGCCAGATTGTCGATGTTTTCCTGGGTGTAGGGCAACCAAAGGTTATGTAATAAAAAGCGGGCAGCCATCAGTGAAGGTTCGGGGTCATAAGCCAGGTAATCACCTTTGAGATGCATAAAGTCTGTGGGGGTCAAGCCACAGCGCATCACAATACCTTCCTGCTCCAGACGCTCACTCTTCAAGTTGTAAAGATCAACGCCGATCGCTTCCATCACCATATCTAAGATGACCGGGCCTTCTTTCAATGCATCAATCAAGGCCAGCTCATCTTTGCTGTAGCGGTTACGATCGGCTGGCTCTTTGACCAGGTAGTAGAACTCATGCAGTGGAAAATGACTGCGCCGCTTGCTGGCCAACAACCTGGACAGCATCGGCTTGACTTCCGGCCAGCGTTCGGCTGCTACACAGATCGGCATTACGCGACGCTGCAGCAAGACCACCTGGTCATCGACAATGCGGATGTTGCTGTCACCACCCAAAGCAAACGTATCTACAAAAACACCTTTGACGTGGGTTTGCCAGCCACCGATCAAAATGCCCTCGTCGGCCATCACCGGCTGGTAGTTGTGCACGACTGAAATATCAGTAGTTGTGCCTCCCATGTCGATGATGATGTAATCCTCGGTGTCCGTAAAATTGCGGCCAGCCAAGACACTGGCGGCTGGGCCAGACAAGATCGTCTCCACCGGACGAGCCAATGACAGGTTGGCAGACATCAGCGAGCCATCACTGCGCACGATCATGATCGGAGCCTGGCAGTCGCGGGCCGAGAAGTCAGCCAGCACGGCTGCGACAAATTCCTGGACGATTGGCAGCAGGCGGGCATTCAACAAAGCGGTGGCACCACGCTCCAATACGTTAATCTGGCTGGAGAGCTCATTAGCACTGACAAATGGAATCTCCAGGTTACTCTCGACGAACTCCCGCGTCTGCTTCTCACAGGGAGCGCCATTGTTCATCGAATAAATCTCGGCCGCGGCCAAGGCATCGGCATCGATCAGCCATTGCCTCAACTCAGGCAGCACTGTCTCCCAATCTGGCTGGTCGACGATCATACCGTCGGCGCTGCCATGGGTGTCAAAGCAACGGACATTGTCAGTCTTCAGCTCGAAATTGGTTTCGCCGACGATCCGGTCCATATAGTCCTCATTCAGACCATAGATCACTAGCTTGGCCCGGGCGCCCTTGTTTTCAACACAGGCATTAGTGGCAAGAGTGGTGGACAGAGAAATCAAAGTGGCATCCCGGATAATCTCCGCTGGCAGGTTATCCAATGCCTGCCCGATGCCGATGGTCAAATCCTCCCGCGTTGTCAGGGCTTTGCCCTTGGCGAGCACCGTAGCCGTGTCGAAGTCGTAGGCGACTGCGTCGGTACAGGTGCCACCTGTATCAATTCCGATACCTATCCTCATTTAGTTCTCCCTTGTTAATCCTCGAAAGATGCTTAAACAACAATCCACCATTCTATTATAAATGGGGAGAAAACTGTATCTCGTGTTTATTTTTGGGCAAGCAGCCCAGCAATGCTCAGATATCTCAGCAAAATCGATTACCGCGATGCCAACAGCAGCTTTCAGACTACCTTGACTCCAATCTTCCTTAGCTCTGCTAAAGCCCGCTCTCCGTCACCTGGATTGATATCTACTGCCCGGCAGCCCTCGGCGACAACAGTAGTGTCGAATCCTTCAGCCTGTGCATCACGGGCAGTGGCTGCTACACAGTAATCGGTTGCCAGACCGATGATGGTCACTGCTTTCACATCCTGCTCGCGCAGGTACTCTGCCAAACCGGTAGAGGTCTGATGGTCGTTATCGTAAAAGCCGGAGTAAGAATCTATAGCCTTATCTGTCCCTTTGGCGAACTCCTGATCGATCAGTTCCAGTCGCAGATCGGGATGAAAGCCAGCACCTGGACTGCCCTCAACACAATGGTCCGGCCAAAAAACCTGGGAGACACCCCCCAGCTGACCTATGTCACCGACTTTAACCCCGGCACTAGAAGCAAAGCTTCCATGGTTAGCAGGGTGTTGGTCTCGGGTTGCTACAACGATATCGCCAGAGCCTACGAATTGGTAGGCTAATCGGTTAGCGACAGCCACGATCTCATCCCCACAATCAACTGCCAATGCTCCACCCGGGCAAAAATCATTTTGGATATCTACCAGTATCAGTGCTTTACGCGGCTTTACTTTTTGTGCCATGGTCTACCTTCTCTTTCTCTTGGTACTACAATGATAACCAATCATATAATGAGCAGTATATGAAGCGGAGGACTCCATGAAAGAATACTTTGGCAAACCGATCAGTAAATTGGGCTTTGGGTTGATGCGCCTGCCGTTTTTTGGTAAAAGCGACAGCTCACCGCTCGATATCGATCAGATCACACAAATGGCCGACCTCTTTTTACAGCATGGCTTCAGTTATTTCGACACCGCTTATGCCTACCATGGTGGACAGAGCGAAGTCGCTTTCCGCGAAGCTGTGAGCAGCCGTTATCCACGTGACGCTTTTCAGATCACAACTAAGCTACCGCTCTGGCGGCCGCTCAATCATGATGAGATGCGCGAGATCACCAACGAATCACTGACACGCCTGGGGGTAGACTTTTTCGACCTTTACTTCTTGCATAGTGTTGGCCCCGACCGGTTTGAGATGCTGGAACAGATCAAGGCCTTCGATTATCTCCAGTCGCTGAAAACTGAGGGCATAACCAAAAATGTCGGGTTTTCCTATCATGGTGACCCCGAATCACTTGGTCGTCTGTTGGATTCGTTTACCCCGGGCTTCATTGACATCGTTCAGCTGCAGATTAACTATTTCGACTGGGAAAATCCAGAAGTACAGTCACGACGGCTGTATGAAACTGTATATGAGCGTGGTATCGGTATCATCATCATGGAACCGGTGAAGGGAGGTTTGCTGGCTGATTTTGATCCGGATGTCGCCCAAATCCTCAAGCAAGTTGACCCACAGGCTTCACTTTCCAGCTGGGCCTTGCGTTTTGTTTTAGAGCTGCCTGGTGTGGTCTGCGTGTTATCAGGTATGAGCAATATCGATCATGTCATCGATAACATCAAGACCGCTGAGAGTTACACTCCTCTGACCGATTCAAACAAAGACCTGCTACAGGCGGTAATATCTGGTCTGGCAGCGCTGCCAACGATCGATTGCACTGACTGCCGTTATTGTGTTGATGATTGTCCACAACATATCAACACTCCGCGTATCATCCAGATCCTGAATGATTACACGAAGTATCGCAACCTGCCCAGCAGCCGTCGCCAGTATGGTTTTGCCACAGGCGGTGGCTTTGGCGGTGGCGGAAGTCCGACAGGTAAGTCATCAGATTGCGAAGAATGCCGGACTTGTGAAGAACACTGTCCGCAAGACCTCGACATCGTTGGTGCCCACAAACAGGCTGCTGAATTGTTCGAGTAGGGTAGTAACAAAGCAAAAACCTACAGTACAGGCAGACCGACAAGGCAAGAATAATAACGTGAGCAGGACCGCAGATGATGTAAAATTACCCATCATTCATGCAGTGTAGGTAGAACAGCAGACTGAGGAGGAGCCATGGCTTTTCAAACCCAATACATCACAGATATCTATTCTCAGGTCGAGCAGCGCAATAGCAGCGAGCCCGAGTTCCTGCAGGCAGTCAAGGAAGTTTATGAGTCACTTGAGCCAGTTTTGGACAAACGCCCTGACTTGGTAAGAGCTGGCATCATGGAGAGGCTGGCCGAGCCGGAACGCCTGATCCAATTCCGTGTCAGCTGGGTGGACGACACCGGTAATGTCCGTGTCAACCGCGGTTACCGTGTTCAATTCAACTCAGCAATTGGCCCCTATAAAGGCGGTATCCGCTTTCATC
>JAITUO010000108.1 GCA_031286245.1 Coriobacteriales bacterium | reverse complement strand
AGGCACCTTGACTTCCAAAAGCTTGGCCTCGACATTGGAACGCTCCCGCAGGCGCGACAATATCAAATCGACTGCTCCTTCACCGAGTGTCGTGAGAATTGTCTGGTGGGTCTGTTCGTCACGGTGCAGGATTACACAAGGGTCAGTCTCGGTGTAACGGGACAAAAAATCACCGAGTTTATCTTCGTCTTTTTGGTTGGCTGCCTCGATCGCCACCGGATACAAAGGCTTGGGGAAAGCCATCGGGGCGATTTTTAATTTGCCTGTGGAGGAGAGCGTGTCCCCGGTCTTGGCATCCGTCAGTTTTGGCAAAACGATGATGTCACCGGCGACAGTTTGCTTGACGGCCTCATTTTCCTTACCGCACATCTCTAGCAATTGGGTCAGGCGGTCTTTTTTATTAGTGCGTGCATTGATCAGTTCGACACCCGGTTCCAACCGGCCGGATAATACCTTGACAAAGGACAGGCGACCAACAAAGGGGTCAGATAGAGTTTTGAAGACATAACCACAAGCCTCGCCTGACGCATCGATATTGATCGCATCTCCGTCGGCGTTTACGACTGGTGGACGTTCGTCTGGCTTCGGGAAATAATCAACGATGTCGTTCATCAATAACTCGATACCCTGTTCGAGCAAAGTCGATCCAACAAAGACCGGTATCATGATCCGGGTTTGAATGGCTTTTTGCATCAGGCTTTGCAATTCTTCTGAGGTCAGTTGCTCGCCCTCCAGGTACTTCTCCATCAAATCATCATCAGCTTCTGCCACCAGGTCACAGAGCTGGTCAAAAGCAGCCTGGGCCGCATTGGTTTGGTCGGCGGGGATATCTTGCAGATGCGACTTGCCAGCATCCTGGTAATGGGCTTTCTGACTGATGACGTCGATCACACCCTTGAAGTCCTTATCCACACCGATTGGTAGCTTGACAGCACCGACTCGTGATCCGAACTGCTTGACTAATAGGCTGAAAGCTTCTTCATAATTAGCGTGCTCACGGTCGACATGGTTGATAAAAATGGCTTTAGCAATGCCTTGTTGCTCAGCAATGTCCCAGAGTTTTACAGTGTTGATCTGGGGCCCAGCAACAATGTCGATCACAAAGACTGCCATCTCAGCAGCACCTAGAGCAGCAATAGTGTCTCCGACGAAATCGTCAGATCCTGAGGTATCCAAGACATTGATCTTCACACCTTTATGAACTACCGGTGCTATGGAAGTCGAAATCGTGAACTGGCGCTTGATTTCTTCTGGGTCATAGTCGAGGTTTGACTTACCGTCCTGGGTGGTACCCAGACGTGAGGTCCTGCCGGAAAGATGGAGCATGGCCTCCGCCAGCGTGGTCTTACCTGCTCCATCCTGGCCTACAAGCACGACATTGCGGACCATCTCAGTAGAAGCTGACATATAAAAAACCTCCTTGTATGGATGGCGTACAAAAGGGGCCAAAACGGGGAGCTGGATCGGTATGGATAACTAGACCGAAATGCGGCTGACAGCCGTTTGGCACCGCAAAAGACATGTCGTAACACTATACTATAACCTGTTGAATCACTAAGTCGGGCTCACTGTTGCGTGAGCCCGACTTGTGTAAATATATGTCGTTGGTGTTAGCTTGGCAACTTAGTTATCACCGTCTTCAAGCTCGCAGCATCTGTCGCCGAGTCATCTTGCAGTCAGCAGCATCTGCCGCCGAGTTAATATCAAGCCAGCTGCCAGGAGCGAGAAAGCTACACTTAACCAACCCAACAAGCCGAGGCTGTCTCCAGTTGCTGGCGTAGTCGGGGTAGTCGGGGTAGTCGGAGTGGTAGGTACTGTATTGTCTGCTATCCAGACATAGTTGAGGCCATCAGTGTAGGTGAAGTATCCGGCTCTGGTAGTCGGGACGAAATAGCCACTTTTATTCAAGTTTAGTGGATCCATATCATCGTTGTTAAATGTGATATAGATAAGCGGAGCAGTCAGCTCACCATCGATGATCACAGTCGAATCGTTCCCTGCTAACACCCCATTCATATTTGAAGAGACGTTGCCCTTGATCCAAACCATGCCATCGTCAAAACTAAACAGAGCGTAATACCCGTCATCATTCAGACCAGAAACAACTAGATTACCACCAATCGTCAAATCGCTGTCAGTGGCTATGACACTTGATAGTGGTCCAGTCAAAGAGACATTCCCAAGAATCTCGATAATCGAGCCACTCTCAGCAATAATGTCGCCTTGAGTAGTAACATCACCTTCGACTTTGACAATCGAACCGTCCAGGGCTTCGACTCCACTATTGTTTGTCGTAATACCTCCAGAGACAGTTACTTCTGATCCATTTTTGGCTAGAACTCCATCAGACTCTGATGTTATTGACCCTGTAACAGTCACCACAGATTCATTGATAACATAAACTCCATCAAGTCTTGCCACAATTGAACCATCGATATTCAATACCGATTCGTTGTCAGCGGTTACACCATCGCTGTTTATTGAAGTGATATTCCCAGTGACGTTTACAGTAACCCAGTCATGAACAGTGACACCTACTGATAAAGACTCAATATCACCATTGATAGTTACGTCTCCACCGCCCCAGGCGTAAACACCTCGCCATTTTGCGGACAGATTTCCATTGACAGTAAGGTCTGTGTATCCCCATGAGTAGACTGAATGCCAGCCAGCAGTTATATTACCGTTGATCGTTACTACCGCGTCTCCACCGACTACAACTCCATACTGAATGGATTCGATGTTTCCAAAAACAGTCAGCTGTGCATTTTCAACATAGGTGGAGTCCTCAGTTTTGAGCACCGGGTCTGCGCTGCCGTCATTGCTGAGTTTCACCTGGCTATCTGCGATAACAATGACAGACTGAGCTTCGATCACAATTCCAGCTTCAGCAGTAAGCTCACAATCAGACAGATTGATCACAGAGCCTGGAGCAGCAATGACCTGGTCTTCTCCCTTTGCACTGATTGTTGTATTGTTGACGATAAACACTCCATCACCAGACACTTCGAACAGAGCGCTGGCGATCGGCGCATCAGTAGTGTATGCAGCCTGCCAGGTCACCGTCTGGTCTTCCGGGATTTCCAGACTCAGAGTCACATCAGCATTCGTTTTACTGCCTAAGACAACGACATTCTCATACATTTTATTGGTAGGGTTCAAACCGCTGTTGTCTGTTCCGTTCAGCAGATCATCAACGACTTCGGCGATATCTGCGACCGGGTCAGTGCCCGTGATCTGCACAGACACATTATCCGCATCAATTTCTGTCACCGTCAGGGCATCGGCTGCCATTGGCATGGCGACAAAGAAAGCCATAGCCAACACCAACGAGAGAAATACCGGCAGCAGCTTGTTTCTAGTCCGCATAATGAATCCTTCCAGCGCGCGGTTTGTCTGAGGTCAATCCGGGGTTTTGACTGATGAGCCAGCCTTGGCGATCCCTGTTCGATCCGTGGATAATACCTCTCCCTGATGTCCTCCTGTATCGGCGTTGTCGCCTTGGTTCATATTAGTGTGGAGAAGACCTTGAGTCAATGCAAAATGTGACTAATTCTCAGCATGATGTGCAAACGGGTGGTTTACTGCAATGGTGTGCATTACATCCTATTACATCCAAATCCTGGGAATTTCGGAGTTTTTGCCGGAAATCGGCTCTCATTTATAGTTCTCTATCGATTTCACACTTATGGAATTTTGTTGCAAGTCGTCTACCTGCGATTTTAAATTGTGGAGAAAACCTGGAGCTGTATTATTGGTCAAACAGCCATACATGAGAGCCGATTTCCGGCAAAAACTCCGAAATTCCCAGGATTGCCAATTTATAGGCTATATAACCGCAAGGAAGTCAAATCAGAGAGCCCTAAACGCGAAGGAATTGCAAACATGGCTGGCAACAGACCAACATTAGAGTCGCGCAAGCTTAAGGCTTGCGCGACAGAAGCGGCTTCGCCGCTTCGCTAAATGAAATCCTGATGTCGCACGAACCAGTGATTGTCAGCCTCACACCCCAGCCAATCAGTCGCTGACGAACATGGTATCTGTATCTCGGCAGAGGTATTGCACGGCAGTCCGACCACTTAATAACGCTACCGGTAAGCCGCCGGGTGGTTGCATACGCTGGCCGGCAAAATACAATCCTGCCAAGCCTTCGATAACAGCTGGATAATTCTGCATCTTCATACCTGAAGTCATTTCCGTCATCCAGGAGCCTCGCCAGTTGCCCAGGTATCGTTCGTAGGTCAGTGGCGTTGCTACATCAATGACCTCGACTTTGCCATCAACCTCGGGGATCTGGGTTGCCAGAGCTTGTATCACCGCAGCAGCAATTTTCTCTTTTGCCTCCAAATAGCTACCATTCTGCTTGGCCTGCTTCCAGAAGTCATAGGTGTCTCCACCCAGATGGATCGTCAATGCTGTTTTACCCGGTGGTGAGTAGAATTGGTCACCAGAGTAGTTGTTAACCGATAAACACTGATACTCTTGATCAGCGAGTCGGATAGGGTTTTGAGGCTTGAAGACATAACCACGTGGATACTGACTGAGGTCTGCGTTAACCCCCAACGAGACCAAAGTCACCATCGTCGGTTTGGTGCTGTTTTGCATCGTATCAAGCCAGTCTGCTTGTAGCGGTTGCTCAAACAGTGAGTTGACTGCCATGGTGTCAGCTGTGACGATGACAGCATCACAGGGTAGTTGCCGATCACCGAAACTGACACCGACTGCTTGATTATTCTCAATGATCACCTGATCTGCCCGGCTGCGCAATAAGAGCTCACCGCCGCCGGCTAGATAGGTATTAACGATCCGCTCGACGAAGGGTAGGGAACCGCCTTCGGGAAAGCCGCCGTCTCCGCGAGTCAACACCCCCAGGGTAAATATCAGAGGCAGCATGCCAGACTCCGCATTTGAATTGGAATACAGCAGATCACGGATTCCCGCATGCTTAAAACGGTTGATATATTCACTTTGTGGAGTTTTTGATAGCGAGTTCATCAGACTTAGCATCGATATCCCAGTGAATATCATCGACAAAGGCATGCTTTGTTTATTGGTTGTTCTGACCCCTTTCAGATCAATCACTGGAAGAGTCAGGCCCTGCACTTTCCGCACCGATTTACATAGCTCTCTGATCACCTTTTCGTCTTCGGGAGATATGGCAATCAGATGATGCTCGGTTTTATCCACATTACGGAATAAACTAATCGGCATACCTTGATAATCTAAGGTGAAATAGGGTTCTGGATAGTGAATAACTACCTGGTCGTCCAGCGCACCGACAGTCCGCCAGAGCTTGTTCAAAGGCTCGTTCGGGTTAGATCCAGTTAACCAATGCATACCGCCTTCGAACAGGTAGCCACCGCGCCGCCAGGACGTGCAATTACCGCCGGCTTTGCTGTGGCCCTCCAGGATTGTGACGTCAAAACCGGAGCGCAAAGCATAGATTCCTGCGCTGAGGCCTGCGATGCCGCCACCAATGATAACAACCTTCTTAGTCATGCTTGTTTCCTCCTCAGACAATCAATGAGCCATTCGGGCTCGGGGACAGGGGTGTTGGGATGCAAGGCTTTGAGCAGGGCGACTCCGGTCAGGGCCTGCCAGAAAAGTACGGACAGGGCAAGTGGGTCACCGTCGCGAATCTGGCCGCAAGCCTGCCCGGCTTCGATGATCGGTACCGTAGCCTCGAGGATGTTTAGTTCTTTGAGCTGTTCTTGCACCGTCTCGGGAATTGCTGCGGTAAAACCGGCTTGCTCCATCAATACGAACATCTTTGCGCTAAACGAGTTTTCGTTCAGTATTTTGAGGATAAAACCGGCCGCAGCCTCAAAGAAGCCCAGCGGCTCACTTGAATCGATCTGAAGCATTGAAAGTGGTCCACTGATACCGATGCGCACCAGTTCTTCATATAGCTTGGCCTTGGATTCAAAGTAATAAAACATCAGACCCATACTCATTCCAGCCTTTTCAGCAATATCGCTGATTCTGGTATCGGAATAGCCCTTGGTGATAAAGAGATCAAGGGCAGTTTCTAAGATATCCTGCCGTCGCTTTGCTTTCTGTTGTTGACGAGTTCCCATATTGAATCTCCATTCATTGAATCAGTATTCAATGATTGTCAAAGAAGAGTGTGAGATTGTCAAGAGGGGAATTGCCAAGCCAAGCGCAGCCGCACCAGCGCTCAGTCTGTCAGGCTAAGTCGGATTTAGCACTTCCAATGTCAATCAAGCCTAAACACTGCCCAAACACTGCCAAAACGAGTACCGTGCCATAGAATCGATTAAAAATAGTACGAAATGGTCCTTACGTACGATTTGACGGCCTAATTCCATCGAATACCAGGCTTTTCGGCTCATTTTGAGGCCAAATTCCTGATTCAAATCGTACGTAAGCGCCATTTCGTACTAATATTTCGTTCTTTTGTGGCTAGCATTCCATGAAGATTAGCGAAAGCCAATGACAAGCCAAAGCCAAGCGAAAGCCAATGACAGCCAATGACAAGGCCACAAAGCCAAAAACAAGTATTGTTGAG
>JAITUO010000179.1 GCA_031286245.1 Coriobacteriales bacterium | reverse complement strand
ATCATCAGGCCATCGACCACATCGATCAGCTTATCGATGACTTTAATCTTGTCAGAGACCTTCGATCCGCCGAGGATGGCGAAAAACGGGCGTTCCGGACGGCTGAGCATGCGATTGATGGTCTCCAACTCACGGTATAGCAAAAACCCGGCATAGCTGGGAAGGTACTCGGATATGCCAACTATCGAGGCATGGGCACGATGAGCGGCTGCAAATGCATCGTTCACATAAACATCACCTAACGAGGCCAGCGCTTTGGCAAACTCCGGATCGTTAAGCTTTTCACGGCTGTCAAACCGCAAATTCTCCAGCATCAAAACCTGCCCAGGTTTTAAAGCCTGGACATCGGCAATGGTCTGCAGTCCGATGACATCGTGCGTCAGGCGCACTTCCTGCTTCAGTAACCCACCTAATGCTTCAGCTACCGGAGCCAAGGTATACTCCCGTTCATAACCTTCGCCTTTGGGGCGACCTTGATGGGCGATGACAATTATCCGTGCCTGATTGTCGATCAGATACCGGATTGTTGGCAGTACGGAACGGATACGGGTATCATCGAGGACCTTGTCAGCAGCTACAGGAACATTGAAGTCGACACGCAATAACACTCGCTGTCCAGACAGTTTTGCCTCATTGACCAGCTTCATGGTTCCTCCTATGGGGATAAGACCGCAGCAACTGTATGCTTCAAGCCATCATGATACGGGCAAGGTCGACCACCCGCATCGTATAGGCCAACTCGTTATCGTACCAGGCGACACACTTGATAAGGTTGGATTGACCGCCTAACACCATGGTCAACCCGGCATCGAAGACACAGGAATGCAAGTTGCCAATCACATCGACCGAAACGATCGGGTCTGTGCAATACTCTAAAATTCCTTTCAATCGACCTTCAGCGGCTGCTGCCATTGCTGCATTGACCTCATCAACCGTCACCTCACGGGCTAATTCGACAGTCAGGTCAACCATTGAGGCATCAGGGGTCGGCACGCGGGTGGCAAAACCATCCAGTCGGCCTTTCAGCTCCGGCATCACTTCTGCTACTGCCTTGGCAGCACCAGTCGTAGTCGGGATGATTGACATTGCTGCTGCCCGGGCCCGGCGGAGGTCTTTATGGGTGCCATCTAAAATTTTCTGGTCGTTAGTGTAAGCGTGGACCGTGTTCATGTAGCCCCGTACGACACCAAACTCATCATGTAATACCTTCACCATCGGTGCCAGGCAATTGGTTGTACAGGAAGCGTTGGAGACGATATTGTGTAAAACAGGATCATAAAGGTGGTCATTGACTCCAACCACAAAGGTGGCATCGACATTTTTGCCAGGAGCTGTCAAGATGACTTTTTTTGCTCCGGCATCAATATGGGCTTGGGCTTTCGTTCCATCGTTAAGATTACCACTGGCCTCGATGACCAGATCTACTCCGAGCCCGGCCCAATCCAGATCTGCAACATTTCGTGAATAGAGGCCTTTGATAAACAAGCCGTCTAGAACAATGCCGCCATCGACCGGCTCAACTGTAGTGAACAACCTGCCGTGGACTGAATCGTATTTCAATAGATGAGCAATGGATTCGATCTTAGTCAGATCGTTGACTGCCACCACATCGAAGTCAGGGTCATTGACCATGGCATATAATGCCAGGCGGCCAATCCTGCCTAACCCACTGATTCCTACCTTGATAGCCATATGCACTCCTTTCAATAGTTCGTGAATTCATTAAGTAAGGTCTGATTCAAACAGGGTATGGATTGATTCAAACAGGGTAAGGACTGATTTACATGACCCATACCACATCAAGCCTTGTTCTCGCTGGTTTTACTACCAACCAGCTCTCGGGCTATAGCCTCAATCCGGCGCACCCGATGATAAACAGCAGACTTAGAGAGCATTGGTTCTGCCAGTTCGCCCAGCTCACGTAACGAGACTTCCGGATGGGTCAGGCGCAATTCAGCCAATTGGCGCAAAGCAGGCGGCAAGCTGTCCAATCCACGCTGCTCAGCCAACAGACGGATCGCCCGGATCTGCTCCATCGAAGCATCAATTGATTTTGCCTGGTTGGCCATCTCGGCATTCAACCTGCGGTTGACATCGTTACGTAATGACTTGGTGACTAAGACATCCTCCATCGACAACCGACTGGCATGAGCGCCAACCAGCGTTAAGAAGTCGGTGATCGGCTCAATACCTTTAAGATAAACCTGCCAGGCGTTGCGTCGGCTGACGGAGCGGGCTGGGATTCCCAGCGATACCATCAGGGCGACCAGACCATTAGCCAGTGCCTGAGTCGGGCAGCCAAGCTCAAAATGAAAGTCGCCTTGCGGGTTGGAAATAAACCCGCCACCTAGAAAAGCCCCGCGTAAAAATGCCACAGCATTCTCTACCCGGTCAACCAACTCTGGTTCGATACCCAGTTGCTGGCCTTGGGTGTTAACGATGCCCAGATCCAACAAAGCCTCTTCCAGACCGATCTGGGCTGGTACGGTGATCAGATAACTGAAGGTTTTGTGCAGCGGGCTCTTGCGTGTACCGATCTCAGTTTTCAACTGGTAGATGCCATGCAACAGCCGGACAATGGTACGGGCGACGGCGGCTGTTTCTGTCGCCAGCTCCATGCGGTAACCAGCCGAGATCTTACCCAGGATGTGGATCAATGCTGCCAGCTCCGCTTTGCCACCGGCTAGATGCTCGGGGATCAACCGGCTTAACTCGTCTTTGACCTCAGCAGTGAATGACATACTTGCCTCTGACCTCATTAAGCCTGGCTGGCAAAAAAGATGCCGGTAAAAACATCAGCCAAGGCATTAACATCATGCCAGGTTGGACGCAAGGGGTCGACCATCGGCTCAACTACTACCCGGATTCCCAGACTACGGATATACTCCAAGCTAATAGCATCGTAAGAAACACGCCTGATGTGGCGCATGCTGTCCGGTAAAGGTTCGCTCTCATTGATCACCACATAGTCCAGGCGATTTGCCATACCATGTCTGAGCAAAGCCTCAACATGGGTTACTGCGTCCATGCCCCATGCCTCACCTTGCATATCTGCCAGTGAGCAGATAAACAGCGTTAAGGCCTTGCTGTTTTGAATAGCATCAACCACACCTGGCACCAAAAGGTTCGGAATCACCGATGTAAATAATGAACCTGGCCCCAAAATGATCATCTGAGCAGCGTTGATCGCCTCCAGTGCAGCTGTATAAGGCTGTGGATCCTTCGGCTTCAAGCTGACTGAATGCATAGCACAGTCCGAGTGTGTTAGATTGGCTTGCCCAGTCAGTTTTTGACCATTAGTAGTCATACCGATCAGCTCCACACTTTCCAGGGTAGAAGGCAAAACGCGACCGCGGATACCTAACAGTTCACCGCATAGCTCGATCGCCCTGGGTAGTGAGCCGGTCACCTCGCTTAGAGTCGAAAGCATCAAGTTACCTAAAGGATGGTCACTGTCATAGGCCAAACGGCGGGTAAAAGCCTGTACCCACTCCGAGTTTGGGTCCGAAGCCATCGATACCAGACATTTACGAATATCACCGGGTGGTAGGATACCTGGGTACTCCCGCAACAATCCGCTGGAGCCTCCATCGTCGGCCATTGCAACAACAGCCGATACATCCATGTTTAACGAAAGCAGGGCCCGGATGCTGACAGGGGCTCCGGTGCCACCGCCGATTACTACAGTTTTTGCAATTCCCAAAGCTTTAACCTATTCCTTTTATCTCATCTGTGACAGGGCGAGATCACGGTGCAGGATCGATACCTGATAACCCAACTTGCCAAGATAAGCAGCAGTTTGCTCGGCGATTGCCACACTCCGATGCTGCCCGCCGGTACAACCTATGGAAATCAACAGGTGCTGCTTACCTTCAGCGACATAGCCTGGCATCACCACATCCAGGAGTTTCTGCCAATTCTCGGTGAATCGTTTGGTTTGTATTGAATCCAAAACGTACCCTTTGACAGCCGCGTCAAGACCGGTCAAAGGTTTTAACTCGGACTCATAGTAGGGATTTGGCAGGAATCGGACATCGATTACCAGGTCTGATTCCATCGGTATCCCATACTTGAACCCGAACGAGTAGACCGTAACCGCCAGCGCCGCCTGGTCAGAAGTTTGGCTGAAAGCCTGGCGGATCCGTCTACGCAGCTCACGCGAGTCAGTCGACGTGGTGTCGATCACCTGGTCTGCCATCTCGCGAGTGCTGTTCAGTAAGGTACGCTCCTGAGCAATCGCAGCACTGATGGTCAATGCATCGTCAGCTAATGGGTGTCGCCGCCGAGTGGCTTTATAGCGCGCTAACTGCACTTCGTTGGTGGCGTCCAGGAACAGCACGGTTACTTTGACCCCTGCTTCGCGGATATGTTCAAGTTCAGAATTCAGTGTGGAGAAGAACTCTTGTCCACGGATATCGCAGACCACAGCCAGACGTCGTTTTCCAGCACCGGATAATCCTGCCAAAGTCACCAAGTTGATCAAGAGTGACGGAGGTAGGTTATCTATACAGAAATACCCCATATCTTCAAAAGCCCGCATTGCCTCGGAGCGTCCCGCTCCAGACATTCCGGTGATAACAACAAGACTAG
>JAITUO010000187.1 GCA_031286245.1 Coriobacteriales bacterium | reverse complement strand
AACAGCCGAAACTGAAGCTTTGGTAGAAGGCGTTATCACTGAGGAAGTATCTGCTGATGAAGCCATCGCTGAGCCAGCTCCTGCTGAAGAAGCTGCGGCTGACGAAGTAGAAGTCGCAGTTAACGAAGCAGAAGCTGATCTGATACCCGAGGTAGAGGATCCAGAAGCTGAGACAGAGCCTGAAACCGTTGCTGAATCCGATGTAGTTGGGGAACCAGAGGTCGTTGACGAGACATAAGCCGCAGGCGATTGATTGCCAGTTATTAATAATCCCATATACAAGGCAGAGCCCCCTTATATCGCCCTGTATGTCAATACGCCCAGGATTATCGATGAATCCTGATAGGCAATAGATGAAAAATCGTCGTTTTTCTCTGATCAAATATGTGTTATTATCGAGCACGCCCCATTTTGGGGCGTGCTTTGAAGTGGGAGGTTTTCTCCCCACCTTGCAGCGCTACAAGGCAGCTGTCTGGTCAAAACGAGATATTCGGTTTGTTCACCTTATCTTCTGACCAATCAGCCTGCCATGACATGCAGGCTTTAATTTTGCCTGACTTATGCCCGACCTGCCGTCTAGGATTTTTAATGATTTGGAGGTGACACGATAGCCACTACGGAACCTCGCCTGAACGAGGAGATCACAGCCAGAAGAGTCCGGCTGATCGGTTTCGATGGAGCACAGATGGGGATTTACGACATCGATGATGCTCAACGAATAGCTGACGATCAAGGATATGATTTGGTAGAGATCGCCCCGGATGCCGACCCACCGGTCACTCGCATCATGGACTATGGCAAGTTCAAATATGAGCAGGCGATGAAGGCCAAAGCCGCCCGTAAGAATCAAACAAAAATTGAAGTCAAAGAAATGAAGTTCCGTCCAAAGATCGATACTGGTGATTATGAGACTAAAAAGAAGCATATCCTGAGGTTTTTGGAGAGTGGGGCAAAAGTCAAAGTAACTATCATGTTCAGAGGCCGTGAGATGGCCCATCCGGAATTCGGTTTGAACATATTGGAAAAACTGGCTGATGACCTCAGTGAGCAGGCTGTCATCGAGAATCAACCGAAACTCGAAGGACGCAATATGTTCATGTTGATCTCGCCATTGAAAAAGAAGGACAAGGAGACGAAGAATGCCAAAGATGAAGACGCATAAGGGCACTGCTAAACGCTTTCGAGTGACCCCGACTGGCAAGATCATGCGTGGCAAGGCTTTCAAGAGCCATTTGAAAGAGAAAAAATCACCGAAAGATAAGCGTGGTTTTGATAAGGTCGTTGAAGTGGCAGCTTCTGACAAGAAGGTAATTGCCCGAAATCTAGGTATCAGGTAGGAAGTGATGAGATATGGCTCGAATCAAGCGATCAGTCGCTGCTAGAAAAAAACGCCGCATCATTCTGGCGCGGGCGAAAGGGTATTACGGAGCGAAGTCCCGAATATACAAGACAGCCAAGGAGCAAGTTGCTCACTCATTGGCATATGCGCATCGTGACCGGCGGAACAAAAAACGTGTGATCCGGCGTCTCTGGATCACTCGCATCAACGCTGCTGCCCGCTTGCATGGGCTGAGTTACTCTGTGTTTATAAATGGATTGCGGAAAGCTGGCATCAGCCTCGACCGCAAGGTACTAGCTGATATAGCAGTTAATGACCCCGATGCTTTCGGTGCCTTAACTGAGGTTGCCAAGAAAGCTCTAGAGGTTGCTGCTTAGTTTATGATGTAGATTCTTTCTGCAGTCGGGTACTGCAGGTCATGCCAAAAAGGCCGTCGGAGGAGGACGGCCTTTTTTATTTGCTTTCAGGAAAGCTGACAAGCAAGCTAATCATGACGATTGATGACTACATACCTGGTTTTGTGCTTGAGAAATCATGAATTCAGGGTGTACCTTGCGACAGGTTTTTGAGCCATGCTTTGGCAAAGGCTAAAACATTGCTGCTTTGAAGCGGTGCGATCCGCCACATAATGACACAACGCACCAAAGCTTCAACCCATGATACCAGGGGAGTCATAATGCTCAAGTCGAGGATCCATTTCATCCAGAATATGGCTATCGGTCTAGTGATGGCGATAGCTCTGTTATTCTCTGGAGTTGCTCAAGCACCCAGCAAGTCATATACCAGTGTCTGGGCTCAGCCAGTCTCCGACCAAACCGCTATCAGCCTGCAAATGAAATGCAATTGTGTAGCAGCAGACTGCTGCCAACAATTACGATTGGTAATCTAGCCAGCGCCTGGCCTCATCCGCTATCTAACACAAACCTGGTGGCACCAAGCGAACACTGCAGTACAACCAAGATGAGGTCAGATACGGTTGGCAAGCTAAAGGTTTCCTATTGCCTTCCTTGTATCGATCATCATTTGTCAAAATGCCACTTGTCAGTCCCCATTCTTGAGTTTCAAATAAGCAAATCCTGAAAAACTTCGGAGATGCTGCTGGAATGTCGCTTGCATATAGTTCTCTATCGATTTCGCTCAAATAGAGTTTTGGTTCAACTCATTTATCAGCACTTTTTTAACTGTGGAGAAAACCAGAGTCACACAATTCAGGTCAAATAACCATACATGAGGGGTTTTTCTGGCACTAACTACCGCAGATCGGGGAGTTTTTAGAGATTCTGCACGAGAATCGATGTTGTGCATGATTTCTTCATGATTTCACACATCTGGAATTTTGTTGCAACGCATCTACCTGCAGGTTTAAATTATGGAAAAAGTCTGATAGTGTAAAACAGTCCAAACTGTCGCGCACAACGTCAGTTTTCGTGCAAAAATTCTGGGATACCCAGGATTACAAGATTTATAGGCTATACAGACGCGTAGAAGTCAAGCAAAAGAGCTGAAGTAGAGCAAAAAGGAGTAAAAATCGAGCTAAGAGAGCTAAGAAGAGTTACAAGAGAGCTAACCCCCCTGGAACTCTTAACTCGTTGAGTTTCAGAAGGCTAAGCAAGCCCTCATAAGGTCATTTGTAGCCAAAAAAACGCACAATTTATCGCGGTGTCTCAAAAGCGGCTATACCATCTCGATTGATCTAGATATCCTCGCACTGGACATGGTTAATATGGCTGAGGCATATGGGGGAGACGCCAGGTAGCGGTGATAGAAGGCCGGGCAGAGGCTACTTCGGCCGTAAGTTACCAAAGTGGTGCTTTAGGCTCATTTGATATAGCCAGCAGACAATTGTCAGAATTTAGCTGGTTCGTATGTAAGTGCTGTGTTACCATTCATTGTTAATAGTATTAAGTGTTCGCTGAGTTTGCGGGCACTATTCTCATATGTAAAAACACCGGGAGGAGTTATATGCCTGACTTGTCTGTGACTGGGAGAGACCATCTGGCAGTCATCAAAGTAGTGGGCGTCGGCGGCGGAGGCACTAATGCTGTGAACCGCATGGTGGAAGCAGGAATTCGCGGGGTTGAATTCGTAGCAATAAACACCGATCGCCAAGCTTTGTTGATGAGTGACGCTGACTTGACCGTGCATATTGGTGAGGATTTGACTCGAGGGCTGGGAGCAGGAGCTAATCCAGAGATTGGTGCTCAAGCAGCCGAAGAGAGCCGTGCTGAGATCCGTGAGGTCTTAAATGGTGCCGATATGGTGTTTGTCACTGCTGGTGAGGGAGGCGGGACCGGAACCGGTGGGGCTCCGATCGTCGCTGAAATCGCCCGCGATGAGATCGGAGCACTGACAGTCGGAGTTGTCACCAAACCTTTCAGCTTCGAGGGACGTAAACGCCGCCAACAAGCAGAGGACGGAATCGCTTTACTGGCAGCCAATGTCGACACCTTGATCATCATTCCCAACGATCGGTTGCTTCAAATTGTGGATAAAAAAGTATCGATGCTTGATGCTTTCCGCATTGCTGACGATATTTTGCGCCAAGGCACCCAGGGGATCACCGATCTGATTACGATTCCTGGCTTGATAAACCTGGATTTCAACGATGTCCGAGCTGTCATGAAGGATGCTGGCACAGCCATGATGGGAATCGGCGTCGCCTCCGGCGAGAACCGTGCTGTCGAAGCAGCTACGGCTGCCATCTCCAGCAAGCTCTTTGAGTCGACTATCGCCGGTGCGAAGGGCGTGTTGATCTCGATTGCTGGTGCATCAGACATGGCGTTACAAGAGGTCTCCGATGCTGCCGATACAGTTACGGAATCAGCTGATCCTGACGCACAAATCATCTTCGGGTCAGTGATCGACGATACTCTGGATGACCAGATGCGTGTGACAGTAATCGCCACGGGTTTCTCCCGAAATAACGCCCAATCAAGCCTCGACCTTGGCCTCAATGCTCCTTCGATTCGCCGACAGCCTGGCCGGACTCCGGCAACTGTCGAGCGCTTCCCGAGCAGTGAGTCTGAGGCAGGAGCACCAAGCCGGTCCGGTATGGATGCTGACTACCAAGGCAGCTTCGGACGCTCACCAAGTGTCTTAGATGACGATTATATTCCCGACTTCCTGAAACGGGATTTCTAAGCTCTGTTTGTTCAGGCAGTATGCCCGGCATCCAGAGGTAGTTTACAAGCTCATTACGTTTGGCTGAAAGGGGCATAGCCCAGACAAGTGGGTAATGCTGGTTTAGAAGAAAGAATCGCTGCTAATGTAGCTGAAATCATGGCTTCTATTGCTGAGGTCTGTTGGCGCTCGGGACGTGACACTGGCAGTGTGCGCTTAGTAGCTGTCAGTAAAACTGTCGGACTACCCGAGATCGATGCAGCTATTGCTGCTGGATTATCAGACTTTGGAGAAAACCGCAGTCAAGACTTTGTCAGCCGTCAAGCTGCCTTCAAGGCAGTGAACTGGCATTTTATCGGTCGGATCCAGACTAATAAAGTCCGGGATTTCGTCCAAGCGAGTACAGAGGTTACAGAGGCTACGGCGACTGCAACTGCTGGTTTGACTGAATCAACCGCCTTGGCAGTTGCTCCGATTGCAGCGTTGGTGCATTCCGTTGCCTCAGAACGCGCATTGCTGGCAATCGACAGGCGGGCTACCAGCTTAGCTATCAGGCAGCCATTGTTGATTGAGGTCAACACATCCGGAGAATCGACCAAAGACGGAGTCACTCTTGCCGGACTACCCAAGCTACTGGAAACCGCCAGTAACCTGGCTTCAGTCAGCATAGAGGGGTTGATGACGATGGCTCCAATTGCTGACACAGACACAGTAAGGCAATGCTTCAGTGCACTGCGTGAAGCCCGTGACGCCATGCAAGCCAGCTTTGCAGGTAGCGAAAACCTGCGCTTGAATGAACTCTCAATGGGGATGTCTGACGATTTTATCCCTGCGATAGAGGAAGGTGCTACAATATTAAGGATCGGAAGGGGAATATGGCGATAATGAGAGGAAACCTACCCTCGGATGACAAGCCAACATTTCCGGATTGGCCTACTTAAAAGGAATAGAGGAAATGGGTATTTGGGATAATTTGAAGAGTCGCATGGGTATTGGCAATAAAGCTGACAGCTATGACGATGATTTTGATGAATACGGTGAGTATGATGCCTATCGTGAGGCTTATGGAGATGTTTACATCGATGATTCGAACGACCAGTACTATGATGATCGGGCAGCCTACGACGACCAGGTTGTCTATGACGATTCCTCCAGCTCAGCTCCGTTGGTCAATATGGCTGACATTCGTTCGCGGCCTGTAGGGCTCAGTCGGGGAGCGGGTTCGCGAGAAGACCGCATTCCACCGCCAGTGGTGCGTGAGCGTCGTCTGGCAACGGTTTCCGGATTGGCTGATGAGGACTCAGAAGCTTTTCGTGACAGTCTGGCTCGTTCGCCACAGAACTCGCTGGTCCAGTTGCACTCCGAACGGATCCAGATGGAAGCCAATGTTATACCGGAGTTCAATGTACCGGAATCCCGCAGTCGCCGGCCCAGTAGTATTACTGGGTCGAATGGTGAGAGTCGTTATTCAGCAAATGCCCGTAGTAATGCTGGGACGGTAACCCGCCGTGGCCCGCGCCAAGTCGAACACCTGCGTCCCCAGAGCTATGCCGATGCTGAAGAGATCTCAATCTGTCTGCGCAAGGGCTCAGCAGTGGTTGTTGACCTCACCGATGTCCGTCCAGAGCTGGCAAAACGAATCCTGGATTTCTCATTCGGAGTGACATCGGCCTTTGAGGGGCAAGTCGATCGCTTTGCCGACCGGGTTTATATCCTGACAAGAAATGGTGCCTTGACAGAGGCTGAACGCAGGCAGATCCGACTTTGATGCAGCGCGATGAAGTGCCGGACTAGACATCTTAGCCAGGTCAATAGTATCCGTAATAACAGAGGCAGTCACCGTAGTAAGACCGGTTATCAAAAAACCCGGTAGACAAGAGATTAAAAAGGAGTGGTATTAATAATGGAGGGTTTGCAAGAGCGTCTGGGCAAGATCGCTATCATCGGCGGTGGCCAGATGGGTGAGGCTATCGTCGCCGGCCTGGTGAGCGGAGCCTTGTTTGATGCTGAAAAGATCTATGTTGCGGAACCGTTCGAGAATCGTCGCGAGTTGCTGTCGAGCCAGTATGGTGTTACTTGTGTTGAAGAAGGATATCAGTTGCCGACGGTAGAGACAGTTATCCTGGCTGTTAAACCGCAAGTTTTTACTGATGTAGCAGCGGGGTTAGCAGCTGCTGAAAGCTTTCAACCGAAGCGGGTTGCAAGTATTGCTGCCGGGGTATCGACACTTGTGATGAGCAGGTATTTTACTGGCTGTGCTGTTATCCGGGTGATGCCGAACATCAACCTCTGTGTGTCTGCCGGTATGAGTGTGGTAGCACCGGCTGAAGACACCTCAACGAGTGAGGCTGAGTTGATCAGGGAACTATTCAGTTTGATGGGTGAGGCTGTGATCCTCGACGAGAGCCTGATTGATGCAGCAACAGCTGTTAATGGTTCCGGGCCAGCCTACTATGCGTTGTTTACCGAAGAACTGGCGAAAAGTGGTATCGATGCTGGTCTGCCTGAAGATATCGCCTGGTTGTTAGCTCGCCAGACGATCATCGGCACTGGCCGCTACCTGGAGTTGAAAGATGTCACTCCAGCTGATCTGCGGGCGGCTGTAACCAGCCCGAATGGCACGACGCAGGCTGCTCTGGACTGTTTTACTGCACAGCATCTTGACCTGGTTATCCGCAATGCCTTTGCCGCTTGTGTACGCCGCGCCAAGGAATTGGGATGAATGTGGGATACCTGGTTGAGATTTGGTCAGAACATGCCATGGAGCAAGTGAATGCCTTGACTGGCGATTGGTTAGTTTTAGCACTTTTGCCATTACCCTATATAGCACGCTCGGGTATCCGTGCCCTCGTCCAGCTTTATTCACTGATGATCGTGGTCTGGGCTGTGATGTCCTGGTTTGATCACAGCAAAGGCTGGGCGCATGATATTTATACTGCTCTGGACACCATCGTCAGTCCTTACATCAGTATCTTCAAGCGTTTAATACCTACTGCTGGCGGAGTCGATTTCTCGCCAATCATCGCTATCCTGGCACTACAATTTGTGATCTGGTTGCTAGTCTAGCCAGTTGCCGAATGATAAACGGTTGATAAACCATAAACCTGGCTGGAGGCCAGCTTCCTGGAATTACATCTGCTTTCAGATCAGCCAGACTTATAAAATCATGCTGTCGGCTTGACTACTCATGGAGATTCGGCAGCTGGTTTAAGCTATACTATCTGAGAGGAAAAGTTAGAAAGAGGGTTTGGTTATGAGCATTACCGCTACCGAGATCCAAAACATTCGCTTTGGCGAAGCCCGCAGGGGGTACAACCCTGACGAGGTCGACGAGTTCTTAGAGCGTGTCGCCAGTGATGTCGACACAATGAACCGGGCTTTAGCTGAGGCGGTTACACAGATCAATGACGCGGAGGAACGCGCACGTACCGCTGAGGAACGGCTTGCTGTTGCTGCTGATTCAGGAGAAGCTCCTGCTGCTGTGCACAGAAGCAGCGAAGGTGCGATCACCGAGGATGTCATCTCCAAAGCCTTCATTGCGGCCCAGGTCAGCGCCGACAATCTGAAGGAAGAGGCCCGCCGGGAGGCAGAGAAGCTATATCGTGAGGCTGAGGCTAAAGCTAAGGACATCATTCGTGAGTCGTACAACGAACGTGAACGGATTCTAGGCGATATCGACCACCTACGCCTGATCTCCGAGAAGTTCCGCACCGAGTTTCTTTCGCTTGTCAACCACTATGCAACCGATGCTCAGAAACGTTTCCAAGAATTCAGTGAATTGGTTCCTGAGGGCTCCGGCAAGGCTGCTCAACCCAGTGTTGAGGCGATGATTGATGCCAATAACGCTGCTGTTGCTGCATCAATTGTATTGGGTAGGCCAGCTTCAGTTGCTTCTGCACCAACACCTGCCTCGGCTCCGGTGCAACCACCTGTTTCTGCTCCGGCACCACCAGCAGCTTCGGCATCACCACTCGAGGCTCCTGCTGCAGAAAAAACCACTGCTGCGACGGATCAGAAACCAGCTGACGACCCGGGTGCTACGACTGTAATGCCAGCGCCAACAGCATTCACCCTTGACGATGATCTGGAGATCGAGGAGATCGACTAGGTTTTTGGCTAAGGTTTGAATGGCTTTAAGCTCTCAGGTCACAATCAAGGTCCGGTTGACTTCGCGTGCCGGGCAAGACAAGCTAGTAGGTTGGGATTCCGATCTACACGATCATTTGGTAGTTCGCGTAAAGGCTCCTCCTGTTGATGGAAGAGCTAATATAGCGTTGATAGGCATCTTAGCTGACTCTTTAGGTCTGGCGAAGAGCCAAATAGAGCTGTTACGAGGCAAAAGGTCACGTAACAAACTGCTCGGGCTGGGGATGGGCGACGAGGCATACCGACAGTGGGCAATGACGGTTCCTATAGTTGATAAGGAGTAAAAACATGGGCAAT
>JAITUO010000138.1 GCA_031286245.1 Coriobacteriales bacterium | reverse complement strand
CTATGTCGGTGACAGTGCGATCGTTTTTATCCACATGATTGCTCAGCATAGCTTTACCCTGGCCATCTCGATTATGCTCTTGATCATCGGGATCAGCCTGGCCACCATTTCCTTGATGGCTGCCCGTGCGACATCGGCCGCAATCGCCATGGCCTGGCTGGGCACCAGCTGTCTGGCATTCGGTATCTGGGATTTCTCAAGCAACCAACTGGCTCTTTACATGCTGCCAATGCACTCGTTGCTGTACACCCTCAGCTATGTCGGTATGCTCAGCGTGGTGTCGCCCCTGACAGCGTTTTACCGGAAAGTTACAGATCAGCCCGACTCAATTGCCCTGCGGTCAATCAGCGCTGTCGCCGCATTACTGGCGTTGTCTGCGATCCTGATGCATTTATTAGGGATAATACCGTTTGCCACCAGTGGGGTGGTAATCAGGCCATTTGTCCCCTTGGCCCTGATCGCTCTCGGGCTAGTTATTCTTGTGGAATACTTGCAATTGCGCGAGTCCACAGTAAAAAGTCTGGTTGCTCCGGCACTACTGCTTGCCCTGTTTGCGATTGCTGATCTGGTCAACCTGCTGTTAATCAGGCACCCGGGAGGAGACCGCATTCTGCAAGTAGGTTTTTTGATCTTCACCGGCTGGATGGTTGTCTTTGGTGGCAACTTCGTGCGTCAGCGCTTTGAAATGGCCCGCCAGAGCCGACAGCTTTCTATCGAGGTCGACACCATGGCCTCTAACCTCGAGAAACAACGCGAGCTTTACCAGCAGCTTTCTGAATCCTCCGAGCAGGTACGGGCGATGCGCCATGACTTCCGCCACCAGCTCTCCGCCCTGCATGGTTTTCTGGAGGAGGGCAATCTGAAAGGAGCCGTCGACTACATCGAGCAACTTGAAGAGTACACCCCCAGTTTCGCCCGTATGACGCTGACTGACAACTTCGCTATCAATGCCGTTGTCTCACATTACCTACTGCTGGCTCAGTCCAACAATATCGACACCGACCTGCAACTGGTAGTGCCGACCGACCTTGGCCAGGTCAGCGACAGCGACCTCAGCATCATCTTCGGCAACCTGTTCGAGAATGCCATCGAGGCTTCGCTCTATTTACCTGAAGAACAGCGTGTGATCCGCATGCGCTGCCAGGTGGTAAAAAGCAACCTGACGCTGATTGTCGACAACGCCTTCGATGGCAACTACGAGTCCCGCGGCGGAGTGTTCTATTCCCGCAAACGCACCGGTCGCGGTATCGGGCTGTCTTCGGTGCGCACCATCGTCGAGCGTTATCAGGGCAGCATGAAAGTCGAGGTTGCCAATGGACAGTTCATGGTCTCGTTGATGATCAAGCTTTAAGTGTCGTTGTATCTGACGTATCCGCGGTTCATTGCCTCTTGATAAACGGTAGAATCTACAATATGGATAATTCAGAGCTAGATACATCAAGAGATTCATCGGGAGAAACCCGTGCGGCTGCTCTTTTCCGTATCCTGCGGTTACGCGAAGAGATCGAGCACGCTAACTATCTCTACTACACATTGGATGCTCCGGAGATCAGTGATGCTGCTTATGACTCGCTGATGCGCGAGTTACGAGCATTAGAGGAACTATGGCCTGAGCTTTCTGATCCCGACTCACCGACCCAGGTGGTTGGTGTTGGGCGGGAAGAAGTGGAAGTTGATACTGCTGGTATGTCGCAGGTTTTTGCCGCAGTCAATCATGCCAGCCGGATGTATTCACTGGATAACGCCATGGACATAGTTGAACTGGAAGCCTGGCTGACACGGGTCACAACAGCGCTGCAGTCCGCCGGTATGAATGAGCCGAAATTTGTCTGTGAGCTGAAAATCGATGGCTCCTCAATTGCCTTGACCTATCGTGGCAATCGACTGGTGCAGGCGGCTACCAGGGGAGATGGTATCACTGGCGAAGATGTCACAGCCAACGTCTTAACCATCAAGGATATACCGCATACAATCACGCAACCTACCTCAGCTCCATCACTCTCCACACCTCCCGAAATCGAGGTGCGTGGCGAGGTCTACA
The DNA here is from genome assembly GCA_031286245.1 of Coriobacteriales bacterium. Lineage (GTDB taxonomy): Bacteria > Actinomycetota > Coriobacteriia > Coriobacteriales > UBA8131 > WQXZ01. The sequence continues at coordinate 8,365 of JAITUO010000138.1, read as the reverse complement.
TGCCAAAAGCCAGCTTCGAAAACTTAAACCAGACAATCATCCAAGCAGCTAAAGCCGAAGGACGGCAAGCCAAGACATTCGCCAACCCACGTAATGCTGCTGCTGGATCACTCCGCCAGAAAACCGCTGAAGTCACAGCCAGCCGGGATCTGGCAACGTTCATATATGCCATCGCAGACATCCAAACGGTCGAAATAACCAGCCAAGGGCAACTCCTGGAATGGCTTAGAGCAGCCGGTTTCCATGTAAACCCGCATGTCAAGCTTTGCCAGACAGCTGACGAAGTAAAAAACTTCTGTATCAATGCCATCGAAGAACGTAACAGCCTGCCCTACGAGATCGATGGGGTAGTGATCAAGGTCGACGATTCAAGCATGCAAGCCATATTGGGTTACACTTCAAAGGCACCTCGCTGGGCGGTGGCTTTTAAGTTTCCACCGGAAGAGAAGACAACCGTGTTGCGGCGAATTGTCGTGCAGGTCGGTCGTACAGGTGTTTTGACTCCGGTAGCAGAGTTCGATCCGGTGTTTGTGTCGGGATCAACAGTTGCCCGTGCCACCTTACACAACCTCGATGAAGTACATCGTAAAGACATCCGGGTCGGTGACACTATAATCATCCGCAAAGCTGGAGATGTCATCCCCGAGGTGATGCAAGCCGTGCTTTCGCTCAGGTCAGATGAAGCCGAACCTTGGCAGATGCCAACCAGCTGCCCCTCCTGTGGCTCACCGGTTTACCAGGATGAGGATGGAGTCGCCATCCGCTGCCCTTCTGCCGAATGCCCTGCACAGCGCCTGGAGCGGCTGACCCATTGGGTCAGCCGAGGAGCGCTGGATATTGACGGCATGGGCAGCAAAGTCATCGAACGACTGTCCGATGATAACCTGCTGCCCGATGTAGCCGCCTTCTACCGTCTCAGTTACGATCAACTGGCTCAACTACCAATGGCCCGCGAAAAGCGCAGTAAAACTGACAAAACCGAAATGGTGCCCGTCCGCCTGGGCGAGACCATGGCAACCAAACTGATGATTCAAATCGAAGCCAGCAAACAGCAACCCTACGCTCGAGTGCTGTTTGGGCTGGGTATCCGCAATGTCGGCAAGACAGTAGCCGAAGCGCTCTGCTCCGGTTTCCCCTCGATCGAAGCCCTGATGGCAGCCTCAGTTGACGAGCTCTGTACGATCGAAGGAATCGGGCCGCTGATCGCCCAAAGCGTCATTCAGTTTTTCTCCACACCAGATAATCAGCGACTGGTAGAAGAGCTTAAGTCCGCAGGATTGACCTTCAGTCAAGAAGCAGTTGACCATGTGAATAAACCCTTAGCTGGTCTGACCTTCGTACTAACCGGTAGCTTGGAGCAATACTCGCGAGACGCAGCAGAAGAGCGCCTGAAGACGTTAGGAGCTAAGACGTCGACCTCTGTCTCTGCCAAGACCTCTTTCGTCGTAGCCGGCCCGGGAGCCGGATCAAAGCTAACCAAGGCAATCGAGCTGGGTATTCCGGTGTTGGATGAAACCGAACTGATCGAGATCATCACTAATCAACGCCCACCCTTGTTTTTGTGAGCAAATCTGGTGTTATCGGTAATCCAGACTACTCGCCAGGTCAGTTTTGCCTTGAGTCTTCGCCTCTGTGTTGTTTTCGGCTACTGGAGCCCTCCTACTCTATAGAATCCTGGAACTTTCGGAGTTTCTGGCCACAAAGAGCCCTCATGTATAGTTCTCTATCGGTTTCACTTCTATAGAATTTTGGGTCAACTCATCTACCTGCGGTTTTAAACTGTGGAGAAAACCAGATCTCGCATTTTAGGCCAAACAGCCATACATAACGGCCCTTTTTGGCCAGAAACTCGGAAATTTCCAGGATTACCTACTTTATAGGCTATACAGTCGCGTAGAAGTCAAGTAAAAAGCCCGATTCAATGGAATTCTTGTTAATCAGTGCCTCTAGCTGTCAAACAGGTGTTAGCAACTGCTAAGAATGCTGGCAGCCTACAACAGTGAAGCAGAGTAACAAGCTGTGTCGATACTAAGAGCTTGATCGAAGACTGGTCGCTTCTACTGAGAGGTATAATGTAGCGACTGCATCGAGCGAGGAGTAGGGGAGACATGAATGAGCAAAAAGATGAGTAAGAGCTTACTAGTCATTACAAACAGCATTCTCGTTTTAACCCTGTTGCTAGGCTCTCTAACCGCATGTGGTGATTCACAAAACTCTGCAAACGATCCAGTGAATGATCGCCTGACAAAGCTGAGAGAATCTGTTACTAGTAGAATTGATGCTTTACGCTCGCTGAAAGACGATATTCACACTAACACTCCAGTGACACCAGACCCCAACATCACTAAGCCAGATAGCAGCACACCAAACACAGACAGTGTAGAACTGGAGATAATTGCTTCCGATATACCAAACGCCGAGATCATCGGCGGCTTGGTTCGTGACGAAATCATCCAGAACTACTCACAGTTTTCTGTTGGCAGGGTAGTGAGTGTACAAGTTGCCATAACCTCTAAAGGTAGTGACACATGGGCGATCGCATACGCAATCACTGATAACATCCCCGGCCAAAAACTGCTCTACGTCTATGATGTTGATAGTACATTTGAGTCACCAATACTGACACAGGTAAACTGGGCTTACCCACCTCTCAGCCCAGGAGTATCTATCGATTTCTACGCAGAAAATGGAAAATTTGTCGTGTATGGAGGAGTGTCAGATTACCATTGGTCGCAGATTGAAAACAGGCGTTATGATCTGTCAGAACGTAGTTACATGATAATCGAAGGAGAGAATGATTCTGTAAACTTACCTATCAAGAGCGCAGAATCACTAAGCTGCTATATCTGCATACTGGACAGTAAACCAATCGAGGTGACGATATTCGACGGCAGTGACAAAGTATTGTTAAGGCTTTCTGAACGCCAGAATGAGGTTATGATTACTGAGCACTGAATATCAATTACATTTCCAATACAAAGGCACTTCAACCTACTCTTTGCAACCTTCTGACCAGCTTGACAACTTCAAACCATAGCACCGAAGCTGCAGCCAGTGCGACAACGACACCAACCTGGACCAGCGATAACGGAGCCAGTTTTAAGAAGCTGTTCAAAGGAGAATAGACGATGACCAGCAGTGCAACCAGGATAGCGATGTTAGCTATCCACATCACCTTGTCTTTAGCCAGGCGGCTGATTGAGGTGATAATGCTGTCATGCTCCGAACTGAGAGTCTGAATCAGAAACAGGTTGGCGATAATGATGGTGACCAGCCCCATAGTCCGTGCAACTGAAGCATTCTGCAGCCCCAGAGACAAAACATACAGGTAGACGCCATAAGCAGCAAAAAAGATCGTCAAGCCCAACAATATGCTTTTCACCAGGGTCTGGGTATCCAAAAGCCTCTCATAAGGATTGCGTGGTGGGCGTTGCATGATGTCATACTCGGCTGGTTGTCGTTCCAAAACAATCGAACAGGTTGGATCAATCACCAGCTCCAGCAGCACCACATGTAAGGGCAAAAACATCAAGGCATCAGTGGCGATCCCCATTGCTGGGGCTAGCAACGAGGCCAGGGCGATTGGTAAATGGATGGTAAAAACATAACCGACAGCTTTTCGGATATTGTCAAAGATCCGCCGTCCATCGCTGACAGTCTCCACAATCGTCGAGAAGTTGTCATCCAGTAATATCAGGTCAGCGGCTTCGCGTGAAACCTCGCTGCCCCGTTTGCCCATGGCGATACCAATATCAGCATACCTCAGGGCCGGAGCATCATTGATGCCGTCACCAGTCATCGCCACGATCTCACCGTTATCCTTCAAAGCCTGGACAATCTGCATTTTATGTGCCGGAATAACCCTCGCAAATACATTCACATCCCTGACACATTCACGTAATTCTTCGTCACTCAATTCATCCAGCATGTCACCAGTGATGATGTTCAAGCTGTTTGGGATACCGATCGACTCAGCGATGGCTGAGGCAGTAATGCCATAGTCACCAGTTATCATGACAACACGAATCCCAGCCTGCCGACATGTAGCAATATCAGCCTTGACCGTCTCACGAGGCGGGTCTGCCAAGCCCACCAACCCTTCCAACCGCAGTTGACAATCGAAGAGGCTGTCCGGGATGTCAACTTCGTCAGTCAGAACCATGCTGGCTACAGCAATCACTCGAAAACCTTGTCCACTTAACTCATCGACTTTACAATCAGCCAGCCCAAGTTCGCCAACACTCATGCCACAAAGCTCAAACACCCGCTCCGGCGATCCCTTGACCGCTATGATCTTCTCACCCTCATGCAGCCAGACATGACCCATCATCTTAGCCTCATTGGTAAAGGCGTACTCATGGACCAGCTCCCCACTGAACAGGTGGGCACGGTTGATACCGAGCCGATCGCAATGGGCAAGCATGGCTTTTTCCATGGGATCATAGGTGTCCGGTTCGCAGGCCAGACCCATCGTTTCTATCATGTGGAGAAGCCCATGTGTCGAACTACCAGCAGCTACATCGTCCACAGATGAGTCACCTGCTTCAACCGCTCCTGCCAGCCAGACATCCTGGACGGTCATTTGATTCAAGGTGATGGTGCCGGTTTTATCCACACAAAGAACAGAGACTGCACCCAGGGTCTCTACGGAAGGCAGCCGGCGAATCAAGGACTGTTTGTTGGCCAACCGCCAGGCACCCATTGAAAGAAAGATCGTCAGGATCACCGGGAACTCTTCGGGGATCATTGCCATTGCCAGAGTGATTCCAGACAGGATGCTTTCGATCAGGCGATCTTGGGGCAGTTGATCGGGGATATTGAACCAGGTAACGGTGCTGACCAGGGCAAACAAAACAGCGGCAAGGCCGGCGCAGAACTTGACGATGCCACCGATCTGTTTTTGCAAAGGTGTTTTGATTGTTGGAGCTTCGGCGATGGAGCTGCCGATCTTGCCGTATTCGGTGGCTTGACCGGTCTGCCTGATTTGGATCAGGGCTGATCCTTGGATGACCAGTGTTCCGGCATAACAGTAGTCGCGCCGCCAGTAACCATCGGCGGTTGCGGCCTCGTCAGTGGCTTCTACTGCAACCTTCCAGACACCTTCAGCTTCTCCAGTCAGTGAGGATTCATCGACACAAAGGTCACTGCACCAAACGATCTCGCCGTCGGCTGCGACCCGCTCTCCTTCGCGAGCCAGCATCAAGTCACCCGGTACCAATCCGATGCTGGCAATCTGGGTCTCCCGACTGTCACGGATAACACTGACTCGCGGTTCAGAGAGGTCTTTTAGTGCCTTCAGAGTCTTGTCGGTTTTCCATTCCTGAACAACACTGATACCGATGATGCCAACCACAAAAGCTAACATGATGGCGCCGTCGCGTGGTTCTCCCAAAATGAAATAGATAGTGGCTGCAACAATCAGCAATAAAAACATCGGCTCAGCAATGATGCTGATCAGCTTACGCAGAAAGCTGATCTGTTTCTCGGGGATAAGCTCGTTAGGGCCATATATCTGCTGAAGGGCCTTTACCTCGGAGCTGGTCAGCCCAGTCGGCTGTTCGCCGCTCGGGAAAATATACTTGATTGTACTGTCTGGCAAAGTAACCTCCATTATCTGGTTGCCTGTCGGACTTTTTTTACTGGTAGATGACTGTTGCTGACCGATAAAAAACACCTGTAGGACATCTACTGTCCCACAGGTGTTTTGCCACCTGCTGCTGTCTTGCAGCCCAGCCCCATCGGTCGATAACCGATCGCCTGCTCAGTTTATGTATTTAATCATGCAAGGCGATAGCATACCATAACAAAAAACAGTAGTCGAAAACCGCACTTTTTGAGGCTCTCAAAGGTCGAAAAAACACCAGCCTCCGTAACGTAAATGAAACCCCACTGACAAAAATCAACCACTCCGTCAACACGTTCAGCCATGCATAACCCGTGCATAGCTAACCAAACGGGCTGACTATTTTTCGGTTTGTTAACAAAACGGTGACGCGCAGTAAGCTATAATGGCAAAGATCGTTTGCATCACTGGTAGAGGGTTGAAAACTTATGCACATGAAAGGAGAAGGATATTGAATAGGCGCATTCCATTTGAAAAGAATGAACTGCGGGCTGTTGGCTCGATCCCTGGTTTATTTGGTGGGCCTGACTCACCGATCAGAGATACGCCAATCACCCCGAAAGAGAATGTCGCAGCCCTGTACTACGACAAACAGCCATTCTGGATGGTTACGATGAGTGACTCCGGGTTCTTCTGGCTCGACCTCTACAACATGCTGTTAGGTAGAGGCGGTTGGGACAGCGGCACCACCGATTGCTTTGGCATCGAGTGGGAATATGTCGAGATGGCCCAAGGCTCAATCGTGCATCCAGGCGAGCCATTGCTGGCTGATGCCAATGAATGGAGGGATAAGATCATCATCCCGGATATCGATACCTGGGATTGGGCAGGAGCAGCCGAGGCTACCAAGGTCGACAAGCACTTCTTCACCCAGATGTCCCTGGTCAACGGTTTTTGGTTTGAGCGGTTGATCTCATTCATGGACTTCGGCCCAGCGGCCATGGCATTGATCGATGAGGACCAGAAACCAGCCCTGCATGAATTGTTCGGTGCACTGACTGACTTGGCATGCAAGGTCGTCGACAAGTTCGTTGAGTACTGGCCCGGCTTGGACGGTTTCAATGTCCATGACGATTGGGGTTCACAGCGGGCCCCGTTCTTCTCCAATGATGTGGCTGTCGAGATGTTTTTACCCTACATCAAGGCTCTGACCGACCACATCCACTCCAAAGGCCGCGTAGCGACCTTGCACTCCTGCGGCGCGAATGCTGATCGAATCCAGATATTCATCGACGGCGGCTTCGATCAATGGTCACCGCAAGATATGAATGATGTAGGAATGCTGTACGACAGGTTCGGCGATCAAATCGTGATCGGTGTTTTCCCTGAGTTATTTGATGTAGCAAATGCCAGTGAAGAAGAGCAGCGTCAACGGGCACGTGACTTCGTCGATCGTTTCAGTCAGCCTGGTAAGCCAGCCGTCACAGACTTCTATGCCATGTGGGCCTTCACACCCGCATTCAGTGAGGAAGTCTACGAGTATTCCAGGAAGAAGTACCTCAGCTAATAGGCTGGGTACCAAGAGAGAGTAATAGGAGGAACAATGAAAGGTTTGACAGGAGCTTCAAGAAAGGCAGTCTTAGCGACCCTTGTGATCTCGTTAATCCTGATCTTCGGTTCAATGACTGCACCATTGCTGGGTTACATTGCAGCGTCTTATCCAAACGAGAATCCATACCTGATCGTGCAGATTCCTGCATTTACCGGTATGTTGGTATCTTTCGCGGTTGGACCCTTGGCAATGAAGATTAACTTGAAATGGATAATGGTAGCTGCAGCAGTGGCAGCATTTATCTATTTCGCAGTTTTTGCTTTGGTTGGCAGTAATGGCCCATTCATCGCTTTGTTGATTGGTGCCGGAATTGTCGGTATCACCCAGGGTGCAGCCTTTGTCTTGACGTCTTCGATTTTCGGTAACTTTGTTGCCGATCCGGCACAACGTGCCAACTTCGTTGCCATTTCAGGCGCCATCATGAATGGCGGTGGCGCGATTATTAACATCGTCGGTGGTATCATCGCAGCCGGCGGTACTCCAGCAGGCAGCAATTGGCCCTATGCTTACTATCTGGGTCTATTGATCCTGCCCTGCTTGATCTACTTCTTTATCGTTATGCCTTTGAAACCGGATGCCGTTGAGGAAGGCCCGGGAGGCCATGGTGCTCCTGGTCAGGCTACAACCGGTTTTATCCCCATGAAAGTCTTTTTGGTTATCGGTCTTGGTTTGATTGTAACTTTGGGAATGGCAGTATTCCTGCTGAATGTAGGTATGTATATCCAATTCGAACTTGGCGGCAAACTGGGTGTTTTGGGCTTAAGTGGTGGTGTCGCCAGCTCAGTAGATGCCGGTCTTGGTAACTCGCTGTTCACTATTTTTGGCGTAGTTGCCGGCTTCTCCTTCCCGTTCGTGGTTAAGTTCGTTAAGAACTGGATTGCTCCAGTCGGTTATCTGATCGGTGCCCTGGGCCTGTTCGTAATGGTCTTCTTCAAGATGAGCATTATTCTGGTCCTGGTTGGAGCCAGCCTGTGTGGTCTGGGATTCAATATCGCCATGCCATATGTCATGGGCCATATCATGGCCCTGACCCCAATCCGCTGGATTCCAGTGGCGATGTCCATCAATATGGGTATCATGAACCTCTGCTTTACCTTTGTTCCGAACATCATGGGCTTCCTGGGTGGATTCATCGACGACTCCATTGCTTCCCAGATCCTGGTCGGAGGCATCCTGGTACTCGTTGCAGT
>JAITUO010000132.1 GCA_031286245.1 Coriobacteriales bacterium | reverse complement strand
TGTTTTGTGATAGTCACCAGTCCAGCAGCTAAATGCTCTGCCAAGCGGTTGATGTATTGATAAACACTAGTGTCAGCGAGCACATTCAACACAGCCAGGCCGGCTGCCATGGCGATCGGATTGCCAGATAGTGTTCCTGCCTGATAGACCGGCCCACTGGGAGAAACCAAGGTCATGACATCAGAACTGCCGCCATAGGCGCCAACCGGTAACCCACCGCCAATGATTTTGCCATAGGTAACGATATCTGCCTTAACTTGGTAGAACTCCTGAGCGCCAGCAGGTGCGAGACGAAAACCGGTAATTACCTCATCGAAGATGAGCAGAGCCTGGTACCGATCACAGAGACTGCGCAGACCAGCGAGAAAGCCGTCTTTCGGCAGCACTACACCCATGTTTGCGGCGACCGGTTCGACGATCACACAGGCAACATCTTGGTTTTGCATCAGTTGCTCGACCGCATCGAGATCATTGTAGGAAGCCACCAAAGTATCTGCTGCAACCACTGCTGGTACACCGAGACTGTCTGGCTGGCCATAAGTCAGGGCACCGGAGCCGGCCTTGACCAGCATTGAGTCGGTGTGACCATGGTAGCAGCCGGCGAACTTGATGATTTTTTCACGCCCAGTGTAGGCGCGAGCCAAGCGAAGCGCACTCATCACAGCTTCGGTACCGGAATTGACCATGCGTACCATATCGACTCCGGGCACCATGGAGACGATCTTTTCAGCCAGCAAGACCTCGGCTTCGGTTGGGGCACCATAACTCAGTCCATTTTGGCAAGCCTGAGTGACAGCAGCACAGATTACCGGGTGATTGTGGCCAAGGATCATCGGTCCCCAGGATCCAACATAATCGATATAGGAATTGCCATCGACATCGAAAATCCGGCTGCCATCAGCATGGCTGATGAAAAGCGGGTTGCCACCGACTGCCTTGAAAGCACGGACCGGGCTATTGACACCGCCAGGCATCACCTGGACCGCACGCTCGAACAGGGTTTGGGAGCTCATCCGATATCTCCTTTGCTGATAGCAACTGCCAGCGGACTGGCGAAATAGCTGATCAGGATGTTAGCACCAGCCCGCCAGACGGCGATGGCACTCTCGCACATCACCTTGTACTCATCAATTAACCCGGCAGACGCTGCGGCTTTGACCATCGCATACTCGCCACTCACACTGTAGGCTGCAATCGGCAGATTGAACCAGTCAGCAGCCTGATTGATGATATCCAGGCAGGGCAAAGCCGGTTTAACAATGATCAGATCCGCCCCTTCATCGATATCAGCTTGAATTCTTCTGATTGCCTCCCGGCTGTTGTGGTAATCCATCTGATAGGCCTTGCGGTCACCGAACTGGGGAGCTGAACCGGCTGCATCACGAAACGGCCCATAAAAAGCCGAAGCATATTTAGCTGCATAGCTCATGATCGGAATGTGGAGAAAACCGTTGTCATCTAAAGCTGAGCGCAACGAGCTGACAGTTTTGTCCATCATGCCAGACGGAGCGACCATATCTGCGCCAGCTTCAGCATGCGAGACTGCTGTGGCTGCCAGCAAAGGTAATGTGGAATCGTTATCCACTTGTTGGCCTTTTATCAGACCACAATGTCCATGATCAGTGTACTCACAGAGACAGACATCGGTGATCAGGTAAGCATCATCAGCAAAAGCCTGTTTGAGATTTCGTAAAGCCTGTTGGACGACACCGTCTACGGCATAAGCCCCTGAACCAACAGCGTCCTTTTTTTCCGGTAGGCCGAAAAGCAGAAACGACCTGACACCGGCTGATAAGGCTGATTCGACACCCTGGGCTACAGTGTCGGCACTGTAGCGGGTTTGATTATCCATCGAAGGCAGTGGTTCAATGATGCCATGCCCCTCCCGTACGAATAATGGGTAGACTAATGCATCTGCTGAGACACGGGTCTCGCGTGTCAGGCGTCGGACAGCATCAGTGCTACGCAACCTTCTCGTCCTAGTCTCCATTTGCATTCAACTCCTCAATCCGCTTGACCAGACTCTCGATTGTAGACGCTTCTGATAGATAAACGTTCATGCCATTGGCTAACGCAGTTGCGGCGGTTTTATGCCCGATACAGACAGCTTTTAGCTTTGCCAAGTCGATGGAGCTGGATTTATCTGCTGAGGCTGAATCGAATGCCCGCACCGCTTCGACAAAACCCAGAACTGCTGAAGAACTGGCGAAAGCCGCATAATCATAACTGCGATCAGCTATTACCAGTGGGTTGGTCTGACGTTCGTAAACAGCAATATCATCGAAGGCAATACCGGCACTTTCCAGCACCTTTGTCAGATCTTCGGCTCCGGCTTTGACTCTGAGGATCGCTAAACGCTCATCTTGGCCAAGGCCCAACTCTGCCAAACCACGGGCAAGGGCTTCTCCACTGAAGGCTAAGGGGATGAAATCAGCGCGAATTCCCCATTTAGCGGCCTCTTTTTCAGTTTCCGGGCCAACGCAGGCAATTTTCAAATGTGCCAGGGCACGGACATCAAATCCAGCGGCAATCAGGTGACTGAAGAATACCTGTACACCAAAGCCACTGGTGAATACCAACCAACGGTACTCGGGCAAGCGATCCAGTGCCGCCTGGATATTTTCTGGCAGCGGAATCAACCTGGCGTAATACAGTTCGTCGACTTCGGCACCCAATTCCCGCAGGCGGGCTGCCAGTTTGGATGGCTCCGGTTTGATACGCGGCACGATGATCCGACGGTTAGATAACGGTTTATGGCCAAACCAGGCATAAGACATTGCCAGTGAACAGACCTGACCGACAACGATCAGCGCTGGTGTAACCACGCTGTGGCTGAAAGCGATAGCCGGCAGGCTTTGGACGGTACCGACGAAGCTGCGTTGTGTGCTGAGTGTGGCATTCTCGATTATGGCCGCCGGCATCAGGGGATCGCAACCAGCTTTCAATAGCCCATCACTGATTGAGTTTAAGGCCGCGACCCCCATCAGAAAGACTAACGTGCCACCAGCCTCGACTAATGCCTTGAAGTTAATATTCGGCTGCCCGTGTTCCTTAGCTTGGCTGGTGATGATATGCAAGGACGAGGCATAGTCGCGATGTGTGACCGGGATACCACTATAAGCCGGCCCAGCAATCGCCGAAGTGATGCCCGGTACCACCTCGAAAGGTATGTTATGTTGAACCAAAAGCTCAAGTTCTTCGCCACCGCGCCCAAAGACAAAGGGGTCACCACCTTTCAACCTGACGACATTTGATCCCTCCAGAGCTTTGGCCAATAACAGGTGGTTGATCTCAGCTTGTGGCACTGGGTGGTTACCGGCGTGCTTGCCGACATCGATCCGCTCAGCAGTTTCAGGGATCATTGCCAAAATTTCAGCGCCAACATAGCGGTCGAATAGTACGACGTCAGCAATTGCGAGGCACTCTGCTCCACGTAAAGTCAAAAGGCCCTTGTCGCCCGGGCCGGCTCCGATCAGGGTTACTTTCATTATTGTGACCTCTCAATCATTTGCATGGCCAGTTGCTCACCAAGTGACTGGGCACGGGCCGCATCACCAACCAGATGGCCAAATACTGCTTGACCAGCAGTGTCGACAGTCATGCCACGCACCAGCAGATGATTACCATTCAACTCAGCAAACACAGCAACCGGCGCTGTACAGTCACTGGCCAGTGTCCTTAAGAACTGGCGTTCAGCCAGAGAGGCGACTTCCGATTGCCAGTTATGGAACTCTGCTAGAAATGCACAGTTCTCACCTTTGCGGGATTGCACAGCAAGGATCCCCTGCGAACCAGCGGGTATCATTTCTTCAGCCGTAAAGACCCGTGTGATACGTTGTCTCAAACCGAGCCGTTGAAGCCCGGCCTGCGCCAGCACCAGAGCCGAGTAAATACCGAGGTCGAGCTTAGCCAGTCGGGTATTGACATTGCCACGCACTGGCTGGATTTCGATATCTTGAAAAAGCCGCTTCAGTTGGATTGAGCGCCGCTGACTGGAAGAGCCAATCGGTATCGAGTTGTCCAGCTCCGAGCTGCCATCCGGCAACACCAAAACATCAAAGGGAGCCTCACGGCTGGACAAGGCAACAATCGGCAGGTCCGGGTGCTCGGCGTAGGGCAGATCCTTATAACTGTGCACCGCAATGTCGATTACATTATCCAGTAAAGCCTGCTCCAGTTCCTTGATAAACAAGCCCTTGCCACCGATCGCATCCAGACTCTGGTCTAGTATCTTGTCACCCATCGTCCGGATAGTGACCAGCTCAAACTCGATATCTGGATCAGATTCTAAGACTGCCTGCATAACGATTTCAGCCTGCCGGACAGCCAGTGCACTTTCTCGACTACCGATGCGGATTATCCTTTTCATTGGAGCAGCACCTCTCTGACCTTGCCGACCAACCGCCGCACACCGCTATGATCACCGTCAGTTGACACCAGCCCGGCAATATAGTTGCCACCGACCGCCACTGCCGGAAAATAACAGGTGCACTCTTCACGCCGGTCAGCCACTGACACTGGGATACCGGCCTTCCTGGCCGCTTCACCGACCTGGCGATTGACTGCACGCGAGTCGGTTGCGGCAATCACCAGGATCGGTTGGATGGTGTCAATATCGCCCGCTTCATATTTCCTGGGGATCAAACCGAGTCTCGCGCTCTTAGCCGCCGTCTGTATCAAGCTGGTGGCCTCTGGGGCGATTACGGTCAGGCTGGCATTAAACCTCAGCAATGTTTCGATGCGTCGCTGTGCTATGCGCCCGCCACCGACAACCAGCACCGGCTTGCTTCGCAAATCGTGGAACAGGGGAAAGAAAGCGGTTACTGCTGGCGTTGGGCTGGTAGCAGGCTGTTCAAATAGTAGA
>JAITUO010000065.1 GCA_031286245.1 Coriobacteriales bacterium | reverse complement strand
ATCCTGGACTGTATCAGTGAACCTTCGTATTGGTATTCGTCCCAATAATTATGTAATGGACGAGTAGTATCAACACTATTAGTCGTAGTTATCAGGACATAGTCCCTATCACTGATGGTCTGTTTATTAATAACGGTCCAGCTGACACCGTCAACGGTGAAAGTATCGTAGATACCCAAGTCTTCCACTCCGGACAAGCTGCTGATGGTGATTTGCTGTTTGCAAGTTGCTCCTCCATAAGAGATGGTGATCTCAGTGTCTGTGTCTTTTAAGGCACCTTTCGGGCTATAAGCAAAGCCTGAGGTGATCTCCTCGGTTGTTCCGTCAGTATAAGTAACTGTGATTACCATACCGGTTGGGTCAAAAGTCTCGTCGGGAGCATAAGTCAATTTATCAGGTTCAGTAGTGACAGCTATCGAAGCCACGGATGATTTCGGCTTGGAGATGCCATTCAACATATCGATGGCATCCGGAGAGCCAAGCTGAGAGGTTTCACCGGTTCCTAACACTGATTCTTGACCCTTGCCATCATTGTTGCCAGAGGTGACTGTCCACATCGGCAGATCCATGCGATCGACAGCCTCCATGAGGACGTTGATGACATAGTAGTAGTCTAAAGACTGGACATTAGAATGCGGGTTGACTGCACTTAACAGCAGGCCGGTAGCAGTTTGTGCTGCTAGAGGTTGCGACCAATAAGCCCAGCCATCAATATCATAAACCCAGCCGACGAAGCTCTGCTTTTCAGCAGGTGATTTCATGTTGTAGACTGCCATAGAGATAACAGTAGCGTCTAGCGTTTGCTTGGCGTTTGGATCACCGCTGTAGTCATTAAGGTCGTTAACTGTGCCATTCTCACCTTGTGGGCAGGGTAAATACCAGGTCTGGCCGCCCATTACCCAGGTGAAGTTTGGATGGAATAATTCTAGGAACTTGTTAGATAATCCACAGTCATGTACAAAAGTATCAGGAGTATGGGTGGTGAAGTCGTTGGCATAAAGCGGACGGGGGGTATAACTGGTCAGATCCATGAATTCTTGCAGCATGATACGGACGAAAATGTCTGAAGTCTCGCTGGTGTTCTCAACATAGACGCGCTTAATGGGCCCGCCCTCGAAATCATCGTGCAGAACGACAGACTTATCGCCGCTTTGGTTTTTGAAAATATTTTCAGCATTCACTGTCGAGTACCAGGCAAAGGTTGCTGACAGGATCAGTGTCAGTGCCATGATGGAGGCCATCACTACCGCGATCCGCCGCTTGCCTTTCTTTATCGTGTTGTTCTCTTTGTTCATGTTAAATCCCTTTCCTTGGGGTTGTCTTGTGTAAGTAACTTGCTTGCTTTTATCCTGCCTGGCACAGGCCTGGAGCCTGCGCCAGGATGGTGGTTTGATTAATCATTAGTCTGACATTTCAATTAATAGTTAGTAGTCACAAAGCTCATATGCTCTACGGCAGCACTACCCAGAGAGCCGGGCGGTAGCCAATATTTGGAGCGGTGACTGGCTTTGTAATATTGGCAAAACCTTCTCCAGACCATATTTGAGCATTGTTAAGTGATGGCTCAGAATAACAAGCCATCCACGACTCGATATTGGTTGCAGTACTAAAAGCAGGATTTGTTTTAGTTGCAGTATCCAGGTCACCCCAATACAGCGCAAAAACAACATCAATTTCATTCTCACTGCCACTGGCTAGTACTTCTGTAGGACGGCTTTGCCTATCAGTCGGGTATTTATATTCTACGAACTCCGGAACCACGACGTATTCAGCCAGCGATCCATTTTTGATACTGTTGTTATAGTATGCTGTCATTACGGTTTGTAGATTTGATCCCTCGTATATACCGGGTTGGTTGCCCAAAGTTTGATAAGTGGTAATGCCAGCACTTTGGGTCGTAACCAGCAAGACATAGTCCTTACCGCTACTGTTTTCCTTTTTTACGACAGTCCAACTGACTCCATCAACAACATAGGTACCATTGACAGCAACGTCGCCCAAGCCACTCAGGCTGTCGATAGTGATCGATAACGTGGTTGTGGCACCACCGTATGAAATGGTGATCTCTGTGTCAGTACTCTTCAAAGCGCTCTTCGGGCTGTAGTCGAAACCTGATGTGATCTCTTCAGTCGTACCATCTGTAAAAGTAACAGTAACAACTATGCCGGTCAGATCAACGGTATCACCAGGAACATATGTCATCTTGGTCGGGTTGGTGGTAACAGCAATCGAAGTTACGGATGAGGATGGCTTGGAGATGCCGTTTAGCATATTGATTGCATCAGGTGAGGCGAGCTGAGCGGTCTCACCAGTCCCCAGCACTGAATTTTGTCCCCTGCCATCGTTGTTGCCAGAAGCGACCGTCCACATCGGTAGGTCCATGAAGTCAACTGCTTCCATGATGACGCTAATGACATAGTAGTAGTCTTCAG
This sequence comes from Coriobacteriales bacterium, assembly GCA_031286245.1. GTDB lineage: Bacteria > Actinomycetota > Coriobacteriia > Coriobacteriales > UBA8131 > WQXZ01. Next base: position 6,534 of record JAITUO010000065.1, on the reverse strand, counting down.
CATCGATGCTGGGATCCGCGGTGACAGCATTCAATAGCATACCGGTAGCGGTCTGTGCTACCAGAGGCTGTGACCAGTAGGCCCAACCGTCGGTGTCATAAACCCAGCCAATGAAGGATTCCTTGTCAGTTGCTGACATCGCCTTGTAGTCCGCCATTGATATTACAGTTGCATCAAGGGTCATCTTATCTTTAGTTACGCCAAGGTCCTCTGTGAAGCCATTATGTTTGCCGTTGGCCAGAACCGGACTGGACAAGTATTCAGTCTGACCACCCATGTGCCATTTAAAGTGGTCATGGAATTTCTCCAGGAATTTGTTTGAAAAACCGCAGTTTTCTACTGATATACCTGGGACATGGGTAGTGTAGTCACTGGAGTAGAGTGGACGATCGAGATAGCTGGTCAGATCCATGAACTCCCGCAACATGATGCGGACGAAGATGTCCGAATTCTCGCTGGTGTTTTCGACATAGACTTGCTTTTCTGGGCCACCATCGAAATCGTCGTGTAGTACGACTCCCTTGTCGCCGCTCTCATTGGTAAATACATTCTGTGCATTCTGGGTTTGATACCAGGCGAAGGTAGCTGACAGAACTAATGTAAGGGCCATGATTGATGCCATCACAATAGCGATCCGTCGGCTGCCTTTCTTGATTGTGTGATTCTCTTTACTCATCTTGTTACCCTTTCCGTTTGGTTATTCGTGTCTAAGATGATTTCGTACTTGTAAAACGTGTTTTCACTCTCTTGTTACTGGTTGTGAAATCAAATCTCTGTTGCCCCTGCCATCAAGCTATGGCAGCATGAGCACGCTTGTTTCATCCATATGACCATCCTTTCTCTTCTTGAGTAAGCTAAATTGCTTGTTTATATGACACATCGATTGTTTTCCGAGTGTTGCGCTTGTTGATCTTCGGTTCGCTGACAACGACTCGTAATGCGAAGACCAATCCACCAGCGGAAATAACGATGATGCCGACTAATATTGGGTTTGCTTGGATATAACTGAGAATGATGCCTATTTGATAGTTGTGAAAGATAACAACGCCGACAACGTTATCAGCGATAACGATTTCTTTGTCTGGTTCCAAATTGTTGATACCTTGGGTAATAAAGCCACGCTTACCGCTATCTGCATAGTTCTCATTGATGCCAACGACCCGATGAGTGACTACCGTATTGGCGTCATACATAAAGGAGATATCGTCACCGATCTTAATAGTCGTAGCATCAACATGTTTAGTAACGATCAGTGAACCCACAGGAATTTCTGATTGCATCGAGCCAGTCAGCACAGTCATGGCTGAATAACCCATGATCATACGAGGAGCTCCGCTTTGGGTTTGAAGACCGTATACAAATAACACTGCGATGATCAAAGCGGAGTAGAAAACCAACCCATAGACTAAAGAGGCAATGCGCCGGGCAAGCTGAGGTGTTTCCTGCTGCACAGGTTCAAGCTGATAATCGATTGCATTGGTGACAGCCGTTGCATTAGCGACAGTCCTCAGGCGATAATCTGCTACTCGTTTACGCACCGTTTCACCTCCATGAAACAAAAGCCTTTCGAAATGGGCTCAGCATTGCGATCGAAATGCGTATGCTCTGCTGACGTTTTCCTCGTGATTCAACTGCCGTGTTTATCGGGTTTCTCCCCAGGCAATTACTGACTGACATCAGGGATATGGCTATCCGTGGTTGTTATGTTTCACATATCTCAGGACTTACTGCTCATTGGAGTATTGTTACTCGGCCATATGTGAACGCTCCTCGTATATTATTAAAGTCGTATTGTTATCTGACTAGACCCATTCACCCGGATGAAAGGCCAGGTAGATTGATCAGATATAGTAGTATTAGAGAGTTATCGCTGACCATTCGCAGGTAAGGCTGCATATGTCCGGTTAGCCAGCAACAGTTGCAGAGTCGATATCGCCAAGTCGATTACAGCCATACGCTGGCGAAACAGTTGGGCTTGTGGCATCATATGCTGGCTGGTTATGGAGAGATGGCTGAGTGGTCGAAAGCGGCGGTCTCGAAAACCGTTGAGCGTGTACCCCACGTTCCCAGGGTTCGAATCCCTGTCTCTCCGCCACTTTTCGAACTGCTTCATGGCACTGACAGCTTTTGTTTTTGAGAATTCACCATTAAATTCGATAACCAGGCAAATGGTTGCTAAACTCATAAAATGCCAGCTTAGCCAACTGGTAATCATCACAAGCATATATAGCTTGGAATCAGAGGAGGTTAGCAAGTCGAGGTTGCTGTGGTTTTCTCCTTAGCATTAAGGCCATAATGCTTCCAATAATCACTTTTTGTGTGTTTCGCTGGCATTTCCTGGGAATCTGAAAAAATTCTGCTAGAAAATCGACGTAATGCGTGACCGTTTGGCTTGTTTACCAACATCTTGCTTTTTCTATAATTTATAACTGCAGGTAGATACATTGCGCCAAAATTCCATATGTGTGAAATCGCTTAGGATTCATGCATTATATCGATTTTCTAGCAGAATTCTAGGAATCCCTAGGATTACGCATTTATAGGCTATGCAGTCGCGTAGAAGTCAAGAATGAGAGACCGAAACTCAGGAATTCACTGTGTTTGGTAATTATCAATACTATACAAGTGCTGACAAGGCTAGCAACAGCCAATAAAAAGTGACGCGCAAGCTGCACAAGCCGCAGTCTGCATACCGGAGGGGCTACACCGCTTCGGTTTTCTAAGTCATCTTCATATCATGAGTAGTAAAAAACGACAGGGGTAGTGTATTCCGATACAGCATATGAAATTATATGTACGAAGTATCATAACGATTGAAAATTGTCGTCGCTTTTGCTAAACTAACGTTTGTTAGATACATGGTGTTTCCAGTAATAGAACCATAACGATGGTTAGCATTTTCGCTGTTAAACTCGAACAATGTAGATTAAAAGGTGCAGAACTAGTATGGATGACAGATTACCAACGAAAGAGAGAATTGTACGGTGCGCTTTAGATTTGTTTTCCAGTAAAGGTTACTCGGAAACAACAATTCGTGACATTGCACTGGAAGTGGATTTAAACCCAGCATCGCTCTACTACCATTTTCCGTCAAAAGAAGATGTTTTGAAGTATATTCTCGCTGATTACATAGAGTATACCCGTACGATGTTTCATAAGCAGAATCTTATTGAGATTCTCAAAGAGAATCCAACACCAGAGGGTATTTCAATGTGCATTATGTCTTGTCTGTCGGTTTTAACGGGAGACTGGTATTACATGAAACTGCTACGCATGATTCATCAGGAGCAGCATCGCATTGAACAGTTCCGAGATACGGTATTGAGGCGCTTCCAGGAAACCGAATCGTACATCGAGAGAGTATTTGACGCTCTCAAGAGTTTGAATTTGATTGAAAGCGATACTGATCCCACTTACTGGAAGGTATCCGTTTCAAGCTTGATGTATGCATTCTCAAACAGGCTGGCACTCAGTGACTGGAAAGACTCCCAATACAACATCAGTATCGATATCACGGATATGTTCATATGTTTATTTGACATGTTACTTAAGCTCCATGGAGTACAAAACCAGTCAGGCTAGACGAGCTACAGTAGTACACGAACCGAGAGGAATTCCAGGATCATTCACTGATTGCGTAAGTTGGAAAATGATTACCGAGAAAAACTGAGCCGTTGAAAGCTGCTTCTTTATAGCTCATAATGCGAATCCTGTTCTCTCTGCTTCTTTGCCTATAGATCTACCATTGAACTTTTGCCAAGATAGCTATCCAATAGGTAACCGGTTCGAGACAGAACAGCAGTTGTAGAATTTTAGCGTGAGGGAATCTATGTCGATAACCATCAGTATCCCGATCGGAGGCATGACTTGTACAGTCTGCGCTCAACGGATTGAAAAAGCCTTACTTAAAGTCAATGGTGTGTCCGATGCCACAGTCAATTATGCCAGCGAAAAAGCAGTGGTCACCTACGATCGTGACCTGACAGACATCAACCAGTTACGCCAGGTAATCAAGCAGACTGGTTACAAGGTTTTATCCACATCTTTATCAGACTCATTGGCTGCTGACCAACTCTATCATGCCAAAGAGATTCGCACCGGTTGGATTAAACTGGCTCTTGCTGCCCTGGCAACCTTACCATTGCTATATCTCGCCATGGTACCGATGTTGCCAGCCCAACTGGTTTCTGTGCTTCCCTACCCAGGTTTCTTGCGGCCCGACCTCTATCCTTTCGCCAATGCTTTTATACAGCTGGTGTTATGCCAGGTAGCAGTGGTGATCGGCTATCGTTTCTATGTCGAGGGCTTCAGAGCTGTAATTAAGCTGGCGCCAAGCATGGATACTTTGATTGCGTTAGGTACTGGAGCGGCGATGGTCTACAGCCTGGTTAATACGGTGCTGATTGCTTTTGGAGAACACCACCTGGTGCATAGTCTGTATTATGAAGCGGCAGCGACAATCATCACCTTGATACTGCTGGGCCGTAATCTGGAGGCTATGAGCAAAGGCAGGGCTGGCGAGGCGATTAAATCCCTGATGCGCCTGGCTCCGCGAACAGCAGTGGTACTACGGGACGGCAGCGAGATAGTGACTCCGGTTGATGCTGTTGAGCCGGGAGATTTAATACTAGTACGGCCTGGCGCACGCATCCCGGTGGATGGCAGTGTTTTTGAAGGCACCAGTACTGTCGACGAGAGTGTACTCAGTGGCGAGAGCTTACCAGTCGACAAGTCCGCCGGCGACATGGTTTACGCCGGTACCCAAAACACCACAGGAGCTTTCAGTTTCATCGCCCAGATGGTTGGCGTAGACACCGCCCTTGCCAAGATCATCGCTGCCGTGGAAGAAGCCCAGGGTAGAAAAGCGCCTATCGCCCGGTTGGCTGACCGTGTGGCCGGGGTCTTTGTACCTGTCGTCCTGGTGATTGCTATTTTAGCCTCGGCTGCCTGGTATCTGGCGGTGACCTATGCCGGGTTCCCTCTGCCGCAAGGCACTGATGTCGTGTCTTTTGTCATAAATATCCTGGTTTCGGTCCTGATCATCGCCTGCCCCTGTGCACTGGGCCTGGCAACACCTGTGGCGATCATGGTTGGTTCCTACAAAGGAGCAGCCTTGGGTATCCTGATAAAAAGCGGTGAGGCTTTAGAGAAAGCCGGCATAGTAAATACAGTAGTTATGGATAAAACCGGTACTCTGACCAGTGGTAGACCAACACTAACCGAAGTGATCCCGGCGGCTGGTTTGTCACGCTGGGGTGGACTGCGCAGCAAGGTGATCCCGACTGCTGAGCTACCGGCTGCTTCAGCGGAAATACAGACAGAGCTAGATGCTGCATCTGTAAAGGAGCAGCTGGATTTTCCTGATGTAATAACAGAGGTGCCTGTTATGCAGCATGAAACCAGTTTGTCTGGAATTCCGGAAGACGACCTACTCGCTCTAAAAGATTTCCGCCTGCCTCAGGATTTTGATATCAGCCAGTTTGTGACTTTCGATATCATCAACCCGTTTGTTGGTTCGAGTGCCAGGCGGTCTGCCAGTGAAGAGGCAGTGACGATTGAAGAAGCCGAAATCATTGAGGCGGGCGAAACTACTGGAGCCATTGCAACAAGCGATTCAATCGATACTTTTGAGACTGGCGAAACTGCTGGAGCCATTGCGACAAGCGACCTACCCAGTGAACCTGACGTTGACAGGGTTTACTTCAATTTGATCGAAGAAGAAGCTACATTACAGTCGATGGTACAGGCTGACAACGACCTGGTATTGATGTTGGCTGCTTCTGCAGAACGCAATTCTGAGCACCCCTTAGCCAAGGCAGTAGTCGATGCTGCCGATGACCGCGGCTTGGTCTTGCTGCCGATCGAAAGATTCATTTCTGAGCCTGGCAAAGGCGTCAGAGCATATGCAGATGCCGCAGATTCCATCGAAATCCTGGTCGGAAACCGTCTGTTCATGCAGGAATCTTTCATTGATACATCAGGGTTTGCCAGTCTGGAAGAAGCTATGACAAGCAGCGGCAAGACGACTGTCTATGTGGCTGCCTGTGGCGAACTAGCTGGTATTATGAGCTTGGCTGATACTCTGAAACCACGCTCGAAAGCTGCTATCAAACGCCTGAAGCAAAAAGGGTATCAAATCATGCTGCTGACTGGAGACAACCGTCGTACAGCAGAGGCGATTGCCAGTGAGCTGGAAATTGAAAATGTCATCTCTGAAGTTTTACCGCAGGACAAAGCGGCAGAAATCGCCAAACTCCGCAAAGCCGGCAGTGTTGTTGCCATGGTTGGTGACGGTATCAACGACGCTCCTGCCCTGATCGAAGCTGATCTCGGATTGGCGGTCGGCAGTGGTACAGACATCGCCATCGAATCAGCCGATATCGTTTTGATGCATAGCGACCCGCGTGACATTCCCCGTGCTTTAAACCTTTCACGCCAGACACTTCAAACTATTAAGCAAAACCTGTTCTGGGCTTTCGCCTTTAACAGTATTGCCATTCCGATCGCTGCCGGAGCACTTTATGCCTTCGGCGG
>JAITUO010000113.1 GCA_031286245.1 Coriobacteriales bacterium | reverse complement strand
TTGTGCTGCGGCCTTGCCGCAACGTGCTGCAGCCTTGCCGCAACGTGCTGCGGCTTAACCGCTGCATCGACATTTCCACTCTTTTACCAGGCCGCTGATTGGTGGCCTGGTTGCCAGGCACTTTGTTTAAGTGCCATCAGCTCCACTCATTTGTAGCCTTTAACATTGCTGCCATATTCTCGAACCTGGCATTGATCGGAGTATCACAACCAGGGCAGATGAACATACCGGCAGGTCCACAGCTGTCGATCAGGCGTTTGACATAGTCAGCGACTTGTTGTGGACTGCCTGTTGCCAACAGCGCCGGCGACACATCGCCCATCAATGGCATGTTCGGTAGCAGCTGCCGGGCTCGGGGCAGGTCAGTCATGGCATCGGTGTTTAAGATTGCCATGCCCTGGGGCAGTTCGCCGAACCGCTCGATATCACGATTCCACTCTGAGTCCAGATGCATGACAGCGATTTTGCCATAACGAATCAATTGTTCAGCTGCTGCTTTCATATATGGCCATACCAGCTCATCGAAGATAGTCTGATTGACCAAAGCCGATGCTGTCCGCCAGCCGCCTACCCAGTTGCCAATAACTATGGGATTATTATAAGCAGCCAAAGCTACCTCTGCCTGAGCAGTCAATTCGGCGAAGACAAAATCAGAGACCGCCTTGATTTTATCTGGTATCTTGTAGCAATCTTTATAAAACTGCAGCATAGAGCGCATACCGCATAAAGGTTCAAATGGTACCCGGGCACCGGGAGCGCCTCTGAATACTGGGATGCCCCAATCGGCGAAGATGGCATCGAACTCTGGCTGATGCTCCGCGTTTATCCTCATGTATTTCGCCAGGTACTCTTGGTCAATGATGCGTGGGAAGATCTGGGTTTGAATGAATTCATTGTAACCGGTTGCCATAATCTCATCATAGGCATCGCGGTCGATCAACTGCTGCTCTTTGACCTGCCAAACAGAGTCATCCGGAATATCGATCCCCGGAATCAGTACTCTGGAGTTCCAGGAGAATGTAATGGAGACAGCCATGTTCATGGCATTCGGTGCGAAATTGAACGAATGAATCGGCCCAGCCTCTTCCTCCAGGCGCTTGATTGTGCGGATTGCCGCCTTGCCTCCTTCGACCGGGTCTGCGATGAACTGAGCCACAGTCATACCATCCAGAACAGCCCCGAAGGCGGTGCCAGTCATGCAGGTCAGAGGCTTATCATTGAGGCATTTCATTCCTGAATGCACTAATTCCAAGTTTTTCTCGAAGACGGGGTTTATCATCTTGCATCACCTCCCAGTGAATGCCGTTGCGGACAGATCAGACAGTGCCCAAATCACAGAGCCTACTGCTAAGAAGCCCACTCAGCTCTGGCTGATGTGGGCTTCTCGATAGCAACGCTTCTCTCCTTGAACCTGTTACTTAAAAACTTGCCTTAAAAACTGACAAATCCAGCTTTGGCAGCAGTCGTGTATTTGCGACAGAACCGATCACGACCCATCAACATGTCGGTTGCTTTCAAGCTTTCAATCAATGCAGTATTTGTCGGATCACAAATTGCGCTGTCCAACCCAGCCGCTATCGCCAAAACCAGAAAAGTCCGATTGACCAATTCGCGATTCGGCAGGCCGAAAGAGATATTGGAGAGCCCTCCAGTGATATGGGCCTGTGGGTAGGTTTGCTTGATTTGCCGGATACACTCAAACACCTCGATTCCGGCACTGGTATCGGTACTGACAGACATGATCAAAGGATCAACATATAACCGGTCGTCAGCGATACCAGCAGCTCGAGTAGCATCAAACACTTTGGCGATATTCTCCAGACGTTCTGTATTGTCCTTGGGCATACCAGACTTGGATTCGTCTAATGCTAGAGCAATCAGCGGGCAGTCCCTGTCACTGATCAGTGGCAAGAAGCCAGCCAGACGTTCAGGGTCGGCATTGACCGAATTGACCATCGGTATGTGTTGGACGTGTTCTAATGCTGCTTTCAAAGTAGCTGGGTTGGAGCTGTCGATACTGACAGGCAACTGGCTGACTGCCTGTACGACATCGATCAGCCAGAGCATATCTTCGGTTTCACGGTCTGGACTGGTACCAGCATTGACATCGATATAATCAGAACCGGCTTCGCTCTGCCTGATAGCCAGATCAGCTATGAACGCCTGGTTACGGTTCAGCACAGCTTCCTTAACAGCCTGTCTGGTGCCATTGATCAGTTCTCCGATAATAATCATAACAGGCTTAACTCCACTCGTTGGTAGCCTTCAACATGGCTGCCATGTTCTCATACTTGGCATTGACAGGTGTATCGCAGGCTGGGCAGATAAACATACCTTGGGGGCCACACTCGTCGAGTAGACGATTTACATAATCGGTGACCTGCTGGGGGGTACCAGTAGTCAGAAGTGCTGGCGGTACGTCACCCATCAGCGGCATCTTCGGTAAGAGCTTCCTAGCGTTCGGCAGGTTGGTCATGGCATCTGTGTTTAAGATAGTCATACCTTCAGGCAGCTCGCCAAAACGCTCGATGTCGCGGTCCCAACTGGAATCCAGGTGCATGACAGCAATAAAGCCGTGTCTGACCAGCTGTTCTGCTGAAGCCTTCATGTACGGCCAGACCAGGTTCTCCCAGATCGTCGGATTGACCATGGCTGACGCTGTCCGCCAACCACCGACCCAACCACCGATCATCAAGGGGTTGCTCAATGTCGGCAAGGTTGCTTCAGTCAGTGCGTACTTCTCCTCATAAATGAAGTCGGAGACTTCCTTCAGTTTGTCCGGGATCTTGTAACAATCCATATAGAACTGCTGCATTGAGCGCATTCCGCATAGACCCTCAAAAGGAACGCCGGTGGATTGGGCTCCCATGAAAATCGGGATGCCCCAGTCTGCGAAATACTCATCGAATTGTGGTTGACCCTCAGCGGCAATCTGCATGAACCGGCCAAAAGATGGAAAATCTACGATACGAGGCATGATGTTGGCGTTGATGAAGTTGTCATAACCCATGGCCAGGATCTGGTCGTAGACATCCCGACCTACCAACTGCTCCTCCTTGATCTGCCAGACTGAGTTTTCGGGTAGATCAATACCGGGAACCAATACTTTGGAATTCCAGCTTAAGCCGATAACCGCAGCGATGCTCATTGCTCCTGGGACATTGTTGAAGGAGTTGATCGGGCCAGCTTCCTCTTCCAGGCGTCGGATGGTTTTAATCGCTGCCCAAGCTCCTTCGATTGGTTCATTAACAAACTTAGCGACAGTCAAACCTTCGATCACTGCTGCATAGGCTGATCCAGTCAGGCAGGTGATAGGTTTGTCATTCTCACAATTCATGCCGGCTTTGACCAGCTTTAAGTTTTCCTCTAAAACTGGGCTTGCCATTATGCATACACCTCCCTGCAGTAGTCAGCCGCGTCTTGAGCGGCGATGCCCATGGCATCGGCCCCACTGTAGGCCACGACTGTCTCATCGATTGGCCCGCCGCCGATG
>JAITUO010000078.1 GCA_031286245.1 Coriobacteriales bacterium | reverse complement strand
TGGGAATTTTGGAGTTTCTGGCCAAAAAGGGCTCTCATGTATAGTTCTCTATCGATTTCACACATAAAGAATTTTGGCTCAAAGCATCTACCAGCACTTTTAAACTGTGGAGAAAACCAAATCTTGCAATATAGGTAAAATAGCCATACATGAGAGCCCTTTTACGGCAGAAACTCCGAAATTCCCAGGAAATGCTTGAAAAAGCATAGATAAGCCAGTTCTGGGAGACATTTTGACAGATTGATGAAGGCTTGTTGGTCCCCAGGTTCTATGCTTGAATAATCACCCTGTATTGAGTACCCTTATCGAGCAGTATTTGAGCGGCAGTAGTTCAACGGTAGAGCATCAGCCTTCCAAGCTGATTGTTGCGGGTTCGAGTCCCGTCTGCCGCTCCATTTTTTCTGTAGATGGATGTACACAATGATCTTGTGTTGCGGGCGTGGCGGAATCGGCAGACGCACCAGGTTTAGGTCCTGGCGGGGAAACCCGTGGGGGTTCAAGTCCCTTCGCCCGCACCAAATACCCTTAGATTCCCTTGGGAAGAATGCGATATGTACAATCAATGGGCATGAATAAGTCACCCTCCAACCACTACCCAGGCAAAGATCAACAAGCAACCAGGTGTACCCAAACAGGTGATAGATAACAGAAAGGATCCTGGTAGATAATGAAAATCAACCGGCTGATCGAAATCATAACCATTCTCCTGAACCGCCAAACCGTGACTGCAAGGGAGCTGGCTGAGCGCTTTGACGTTTCCAGACGTACAATTTATCGTGATATTGAAGTGCTGTCTTCTGCAGGCGTTCCAATCTATTCAGACAAGGGAAAAGGTGGTGGTATATCCATACTGGAAGACTACACATTAAACAAAGCCCTGCTGTCCAAAAGCGAGAGCGATGGTTTGATACTTGCTTTGAAAGCCATGGCTTCAACCGATTATCCAGAGGCAGATTCACTTCTGGATAAGGTAAGTGCCATTTTCAAGAACAGCAGAGCAAACGATTGGATCGAGATTGATCTGGATAGTTGGAACAACAAGGTCAACGAAGATAACAAGTTCACAAAAATCCGTGACGCAATCAGAGACAGCACAGTCATCTACTTTGACTATATCAACGGAAAGGGCGTAAAAAGCAGTCGGCTTGTAGAACCTATCAAGCTGATGTTTAACGCCTATACGTGGTATTTGATAGCCTATTGCTACTTCAGGTGCGAGCAGCGGATGTTTCGTCTTTCCAGAATAAGGAATATCGAGCTGTTAGATCAGCATTTCACCAAGCGTACAGTTGCCGAGCAGGAAAAACCGGTCGTCCGTGCTCCTCTTGTTGAGTTGAAGCTTCGCTGCGATGCAAAGGTTCTCAACCGTCTCTACGATGCTTTTGATGAGCAATATATCATCCAAAACAATGACGGTAGCTTCGATTTAATCGTTCAGATCCCCGATGAAGAGTGGGTTTTCGGTTTCATTCTGTCGTTCGGAAACCATGTCGAGGTGATCGAGCCTGAACATATCCGCCTAGAAATCAAAAACCGGGCGAAGAAGATTTATGAACAGTATTTATAATATGACATACTGTTGTCCACTCTAACTGCCAAACTTAGATAACCAAAGTAGTTTTCTAAGGAGGTAGATAAAAATGCAAAACAAAGCCCTGGTAGTCATTGATATCCAAAACGATCAAACTAAGAATTACAAAGACATCATCGGTAATGTCAATCAAGCGATAGACTGGGCGGTTGATCGTAATATTCATGTTGTCTATATAAGGCATGAAAATCTATCTGCTGGCACACGGACTTTCAAGCCAGATACGCCTGGTTCAGAATTTGTTGCGGATTTGAAAATAGCATCGAATAACGTTTTTACTAAATACAAACAAAACGTGTTAAGCTGCCCTGAATTCGTCGACTTCATCAATGCCAATGGTATTCATGAGTTCTACCTTACCGGTGCTGACGCTACAATTTGCGTTAAATCGACATGCTACAACTTGCTCAAAGCAGATCATGCAGTCACTGTATTATCAGACTGCATCACCAGCTATGATAAAAAGAAAATTGGCGAAATGATACAGTATTATGAGAGTAAGGGCAGCAGAGTCCTGGGAGTAGATTCCTTGCCGGATTAGCAGCTGAAAAACCTAATTAACGACGAACACTCTTCTACCTGAACCAGTACAAAAAAAGTGTCAGATAGTTGACAAGCTATCTGACACTTCCAAATCGCTCTTAGCTGATAGAAGGAGTATCAACCTGGTTGGCTGGATTTTCAAAACACGACCGACCCGGGTTGCTCCACATCAGTACTAGAACTTGTCAACCAGATCGAGGAATTTCTCCAGCTCCTGCTCATCCATATGAACGCCATGTTTATCTTCGGGATAAGCACTGGTGCGTACATCATTGGCCCAGGCTCCATAGGCTTGAGTAGCGAATTCCATGAAGTAGGCATAGGTTTTGGCATGAGTAGCTGGTGAAGCCATCAGGCCGAACAGGTCGGCGTCCACCATTTCGCTGCCGTCACAGGCACCACCTGCTGCAATGCCGATCACGGGCACGCGCATTTTCTTGGCGACAGTGTTTGCTACCTCGATCGGCACCAGTTCGATGGACATCGCTTTCATGCCATTTTCCTGGTACTCATAAGCCATCTTGTAGACTTCCAGTGCTTCTTCGGCGGTCTTGCCAAGCCGTTTGTAGCCACCGAATGCTCCCATGGTCTGCCAACCAGAGATTGCTCCGACATGTCCGTAGACAATGACATAGTTGTCTGCCATGTACTTCAGAATCTTGTTATTGACTCCCATTGGCAGCATTGAATCTGCGCCGGCTTGGTGGGCCATTGCTCCATTTTTCAAGGCGTCATGCTTGGAGGCATGGGCAATAGTCTCCATTACATAGTTGATGTGAATACGTGGCGCCATTGCCCGATAAGAGCCGATGTATTCCATGGAGCGCTTGACACCTTCTTCGGGCCCAGTGCCGCCTGATGGAGGTAACCGGCAGATATCCACTCCAGCCATGTCGGCAGCCATTGTGAATATCGGGCCGAGCATACTCGGGCAATGCTGGACGATCGGAGTTTTCTCATCCTTCAGTTTTTGTAAATAGTGGATCGACTTCCTTGATTTCGAGGCCAAAGACATCTTGGGGATAGGACTGAACATCGGGTTTCTTTGCTCTGACATTGGCTATCTCCTTTCTCACACTCCAACGTAAAAGCCTTCGAATAGCTTTATCTGCTCGATTAATCTTTAAACCTATGGCAGTCTGTCAGTCACCTCCACCCTCTTCACTGCTATAGCTGGAACTTGCCACCTAACCGTACGTGAACAAAGCTACTCGAACTTGATACTCTCAATGATGCTGGACATCAACTCTTTGTACTCTGAAAAAGCCTGCTCATCAGCTACCAGCACAAATAGATAGGACTGTGTATCAGTCACAGAGATCACCAAGTAACCTCTCTCGCTGACTCCGCTCTCTGACTGGTATTCGAAATAAGATACTTCTGTGATAAAACCATCATGCTGTTCGCGTTGATGATCATCAGGGAACTGGTATCCCCGGTCTTCATAAACCAGGTACACGGTGTGAAAAACCACCGGATCAATCTGCCCCTCTACTTCGATAGCCTGCACGGGTGACGGAGCAAACATGTTCACACGGCAGTGGTTGTCTGGACTCTGAAGCAGGATAAATGTATCTCCCGATACTCCAATCACTGACCAACTGGTGGGATAATCGATATACTGCTTGTCATTCTGTTGAGTAGTCATTGGCTGTTTTGTCGAGCCGCTGTTCGCATCAGGATCTACACATGCCACCAGAAGAGATCCCAGCGCCATGGCAACAATCAACGAAATAAACTTTTTCATGATATTCCCTCTCTTCGACCACCTCAGTTTGAACTCCCAGCAATTCGTCTATACCTTAGCGCTGTTTGCCAAAACCAAAAACTAGGCCTGTTCCGGCAGCAATAGCAAAACCACTGCCGATTGTCTTATATTACCATCAGAGCCCTGCCAGGCAAAGAAATGTTTCGTTTCAATTTATCTTTAG
>JAITUO010000063.1 GCA_031286245.1 Coriobacteriales bacterium | reverse complement strand
ATCAAAGCGACCACATCCTCTGCAGTCGCTTTACCGTCATTGACGATGAAATTAGCATGCTTTTCCGAAATGCTGGCACCACCATGCCTGTACCCCTTCAATCCCAACCCATCTATGAGTTGGCCTGCTGATCCACCGTCAGGATTTTTGAAGACACTACCAGCATTTGGCAGATTCAAAGGCTGACTTTTTTGCCGGCGTTTCATGATGCCTTCCATACGCGCTCGAATATGGCTGATATTGCCTTGGCTCAGCAATAGCTCAGCTTCCAAGATTATTTCTCCGAGCGGCAGGCCACTGCTGCGATAACCCCAATCCAGGTCGTTGGCTGTATATCGGATCAAGCCTGCTCCCACTCTCAACACCAATAGCGAAGCTACAGCCTGACTGATCCATTCTTCTGTTGTGCCTGCGTTCATGAACAATGCCCCACCAAGCGAGCCGGGGATACCAACGGCAAATTCCAAACCTGAGTAGCCATTTTTGAATGCATTGCGCACCAGGTTTCCTAATTGTGTGCCAGCGCCGGCAACTAACAAGCCACTCGGTGGTTGGACGGTTTCTGGGTTGGTCGCTATGGCTCCCAGAGGATACTTGTCTGCTTGTTCATCGTCTTGCTCTGGGAACTTATAATTCTTGAATTCACGCCCCAAGGTGATGATTGCGCCTTCAAAGCCTTGGTCACTGACCAGTAGATTTGTACCCTTACCAATTGCTGCCCACGGTAGACCATAAGCTTTTATCACATCCAGCGATACATTCAGGTCAGCCAGATTAGCACATTCGATATATAAAGCAGCTGGCCCGCCAATCCTAAAACTGGTGTGACGAGCCATTGGTTCGTTGAGTAACAATGTACCTTTAATGGCACCTTCCAGCTCACAAAAAGCTTCAAAAACGGGAACCGGTGATGCTGTGGGCGCTGGTGATGCTGTGGGCGCTGGCGATGTTGTGGGCACTGGCGATGTTGTGGGTGCTGGCGATGCTGGCAGAGTTGTGGGAGCTGCTGATACTACTTGTGGCTGATACTTGCCTGCCAGTGCTTCTAACACTTCAGGAGCTATATATGTGACATCTCCAGCACCCAACGTTATCACCATATCGCCTTTGTTTGCCTGTCTAGCCAGATAACCAGGAGCGGCTGTCCGATCGATCAGGCAGACTGAGCAGTCAGGGTATCGGGTTTTAATCGCTTCTACCAGGGCTTGGCTGGAGACTCCGGCGATTGGGTCTTCTCCCGCTGAGTATATGTCCAATAAAGCCAGGTTATCAGCATCAGTAAAAGCCTCAACAAAATCATTGAACAGTTCGTGGGTACGCGTGTACCGATGGGGCTGAAACAACACGTGCAGGTTTTGGATGCCAGATCGTCGAGCTGCTGCCAAGGTAGCCTTGATCTCTGTTGGATGGTGCCCATAATCATCGACTACCTGGACTCCTCGTTCCTGGCCGATCAGATCAAAACGTCGTCTAACTCCACTGAAACCAGACAGGGCCTGGGCTGCATCCGCCAAGCTATACCCCATTTCGCTAACTACCGCCAGCACTGCTGTCGCATTGGCGATATTATGAAGCCCCGGCGCCGACAGCAATGTCAGTTTGACACGATCATGCGGGCTGCGTACCGAGAAAGACTGACTACCGAGCGACAGGCATTGGTAGTCAGCTTCGGGTGAAAAGCCATATGAGACAGCCCGCTTACGCGAAGCCCAGACCAGCCTTGCTAAACCTGGATCATCGGCGGAGTAGATAATAAACCCGGTCGGGCTCAATGTTTCAATAAAGCGGGAGAAGGCCGCGTTGATATCTTGCATTGAACGATAATGGTCCAGATGATCAGGCTCGATGTTCGTGATGATGATGGACTCTGGTGTCAGCAAGGTGAATGACTCGTCGGACTCATCAGCTTCAATGACATAATAATCACCTTGTCCAAGACGGGCTGTACTGTCAAAGTCTTTTAAGATACCACCGATGACAAAGCTCGGATCGGCACCTAAGGCTGCCAGTGTCGTTGCCAGCATGGCCGAAGTTGTGGTTTTACCATGAGTACCGGCGACAGCCAGAGCCAACTTGTCACTGCCCAGCCAAGCCAGCATCTTTGCCCGCGGCCAGATTTCCAAACCTTTTTGGCGAGCCGCAGCCAGTTCCGGGTTATCGTCATGGATTGCTGTAGAGACTACTACGATATCGATATCGGAGTCAGCAACGTTATCTGCTGTCTGTTGCAGGCTGACCGGGATGCCAGCCGCTAAGACTGCATCGAGGTATTTAGAGTGCTTGAGGTCGGAGCCACTGACGTTCAGCCCCTGGGCCTTGGCCATGATTGCCAGGCCACTGATCCCTGACCCTGCAATGCCCATGAAATGGATGCGCCTGATACCTGACAAAACCACTCCTACATCATCATTGACTGACAACTGTCCGATTACCTGTTGATACCACTTGATTGCCTGCTAATTCCAGTATAAGCGCTACGATAGCGGCTGTGGCATCGGGCTTGCCCAGGCTGGATGCTTGGTTGGACATCGACGCACGTCGGGAGGCATCGCTGATCAGCGATCTTAACAGCTCTGTAAAACCAGGGGCATCCAGATCACAGTCAGGCCAGATCACAGCAGCACCGGCGTCTACTAAGCGCTGAGCATTGGCTGTCTGTTCATCGGCAACCGCATATGGGTATGGAACGAGTAAAGATGCCTTGCCGAGAGCGGTGATCTCAGCCAAGCTGGTGGCTCCGGCTCGTGCCAGTACTAAATCAGCAGCAGCATAGGCATCTCCCATTTGATTGCTATATGCATATGGATACCATCGTTGTGTGATTCCGGCCTGAGTGAGCGTATCTTTGACCCAGTCATAATCTTGTGAACCGGTCAGATGTATGACTTCCATGTCACCAAACTCATCCAACAACTCTTTAGCGATAGCCAAGACCGCTGAATTCAAATGATGTGCTCCCAAACTGCCACCAAACACCAACAGCAGCAAACCAGTCTGTTGCAGCCCTAAACGCTGTCGTGCGGTGTTGGGATCGACTCCAAACAGTTCGGCGCGCAATGGGTTTCCAGTCACCTCAAAGCGGGCTTTGGTTTTAAACCCTGACTGAGCTAACTCATCGCTCAAGGCTATGATATCTGCCCGCTTGGTTAATAATCGATTCGCCAAGCCCGGCCGGGCATTCTGCTCATGCACTAACAGCGGTATCCCCAGACTACCAGCGGCCAAACTGACTGGTAAGCAAGCGTATCCGCCAAAGGCAGCGACTACATCCGGCTTTACAGAATTCAACCAAGACCTTGCAGCACCACGCCCCCGGCTCAACTTGATCAGAGTTTGAGGAATTGTCCAAGGTTTACTACGGTTCAAGCCGCGGGATTCAAAGCCGGCATATGCGATGCCAGCTTCGTTAACCAGACGTTCTTCCAGACTGTCTGGGGTGCCGGCAAACAACACTTCTACACCAGTTGCAGACAAAGCCTGGGCAACCGCCAGGGCTGGATTGATATGACCAGCAGTCCCACCAGCTGTCAGTACAACCCGCACCTATTCACCTCTCAGTTCATTGACCCACTCTTTGAAGGTCAGACCGCGTTGTTCAAAACTATCAAACTCGTCAAAAGACGAGCAAGCCGGAGACAATAAAATGACATCATCTGGCAAAGCTAACCGGACGGCAGTCTGAAAAGCTTGGTGCATGTCTCGTGCCATCAATATCTGACAGCTGCTGCGTTCGGTTTCTGTACCAGTTCCCGGCCTGGTCAAAGCATTGTTGAAGACTTCAAAGAATCTATTAGCTGCTGCACCGTAACAGATCACCAGGCGACAGCATTCCAAAACGCGACTCGCCAACTCACTGAGGTCTGTACCTTTATCCTGTCCCCCAACCATCAAAATGATCGAACTATCTGGAAAAGCTGACAACGCCATCAACGTTGCTTCGGGGTTGGTGGCTTTCGAGTCGTTGTAAAAACTCACTGACTGATACTCACCGGCAGCCTCGATCCGGTGCTCTAATGGCGCAAATCCGGCCAAACTACGGGCAACAGCAGCAGTATCAATGCCAACAAAGCCAGCGACCCAGGCTGCTGCCAGGGCATTTAAGTGATTGTGCCGGCCTTTGATCAGCAAATCAGCGGTTTTTAACAAACGATGATCAGTACCAGCAATCCTCACCCAGAGCCACCCATCACGATCTACCCATGTCATCTCATTGATTCTATCTGCACCGAATAATCCTGCAGCATCGTCTGGCGATAAACCATTGGCTACTACACGCCGGCCTGTAGTCAGGCATTCATCGATGATCTGAAGTCCGATCTGGCTTAGACCATCAATCACAACTGGTGCTTCCGGTATCATCCAGTTATAGATCCGCTTCTTGGTCTTGGCATAATCATCCAGGTTTCCATGCCATTCAATGTGATCAGGAGTGATGTTTAAAAGTATCGCTGCCTCTGGAGCAATACTTAAGGTATTTGCCAACTGAAAACTGGATAGCTCGACCACCAGGTATTCGCCAACCTGGCGGTGGTTGACAGCGTCGATCAGTGTCGGCCCAATGTTGCCGGCAACTGTCGAAGCCAGCCCGGCGTCAGCCAGTATCTGGCCTAAGAGCCGGACCGTGGTTGTCTTGCCATTGGTACCGGTGATCGCCAGCCAATGATCTGGCGAGAACCGATATGCCAGCTCTGGTTCACCGATCAGCTCTTTGCAACGCACTTTGGCGTTCTGATAGAGAGGGTTGTTCGGTTGGATGCCTGGACTGACGATACCTTGGTCGTATGTACTGAGTAATCCATCCCAACCAACATAAAGCGTCAGACGACAATCTGCATTATGCAAGTACAGTTCACCGACGCCAGAGAAAATGTGCCCAGTAACCCCTCCCCTATGAAAGAATTCCTCATCTATTGCCAGCATTGCTTCCATGTTTTTTTGAGTCATTTTGTCAACATAGATGTCTATATACGATGGAGAAGAACTGCGCAGATAATGACGGCAGACAGCCAAGCCAGTTGTGCCGAGGCCCAGAATACAAACTTTACGCAGGTTGCTTGGATTATTGGTGTTCACTGATGTAATCCTCAACAATCTGTACGTCTGATACGACTTCGATGTACTCCTTACCACGCTTTTGGCGAGTCTCACGTCCTTTACCGGTTATCAATATCACTGAGCCGGCTGGTGCCAGGTCGATTGCGCTTTCTATCGCCTCGCTGCGGTCTAAGATAATACGTGGGTTACCACCGGCTGCTTTTACATGACTGGCAATGTCATTGCAAATATCAATAGTCGGTTCATCGCCGGAGTCTTCTTCGGTTAAAACAACATCATCAGCTTCGCGGCCCGCTACCGTGCCCAAGTCTATACGACGATCTAAGGCTTTGTATCCAGGACAACCAAACACAATCGCAATATATGAATTCGGATAAGACGCTTTGACACTGGAAAACAAAGCTTCGAAACTCATCAGATTGTGGGCATAATCAACCAGTATCAGTTTGTCTTGCAAAGCAGCAAAAGGTTCCATGCGTCCCGGTACCCGGGCTTTCGCCAGACCCTGCTGGATGATGTCGATCGGGACTCCCAAAGCTATGGTTGATGCAATGGCAGCCAAGGCATTCTCCACATTAAAGCGGCCAGCCAGGGCCAGGTCGAATTGAACTTCCTGACCAAACATCAAAGCAGTGAAGCAAGAACCACTGACTCCTTTATCAGCATGGTAAGTGGCAGACAACTCAGCAAACTCACTCCAGCCAAATGTGATCAGCCATTCTGAGGCTTTGGAGGCATATACCACCTGCTCAACCTGTTCTGTGCCAAGATTGACACAGGCTACCTCACTTTGACCAAAGATCTTCAGTTTTTGCGCCAGGTAATCCTGCGCGTCGGGATGCTCAATTGCCGAAATATGGTCGCGTCCGAAATTCAAAAAGCAGCCGACGGTGAAGGGTACAGCCGTCACTCGATGATACTTGAGAGCCTGCGATGAGACCTCCATCGCAAGATAACTGATGCCCGATGATACGGCGTTTGCAAAGTGCCGGTATAAGTCAAGGCTTTCCTTGGTTGTTATATGGCTTTCTTCAAAGATAATGCCGTCATAATTATCAATACTGGATAAAATCGCAGAAGCCGGCTCATTTTCGACGGTCATCCAGGCATCAAGAATCGATTTTATGAAGTAGACAGTTGTCGATTTCCCCTTGGTGCCAGTCACACCGATAATTGTCAGTTTCTTCAGCAGGTTGGCATAATACCAGGCAGCTGTCAGAGCCATGGCCCGACGGACATCACGGACAATCAATCCGGGCACCTGACCAGGCATGACAGTCTCACTGACATAAGCTGCTGCGCCTTTCAGCAATGCATCATTAAAGTAATCTGGCTGGAAGTAAGCGCCCTTACAGAAGAACAAGCTGCCGGGGATTACATCACGAGAGTCGTAGCTCAGGTGTGTTGGTACATACTGCTCATCAGGTTGCATTGCAATACCGATGGTCTCGACCAACTCATCAGCATCAGCCAGGCGCTGAGACAATTCTAAAAGCGATATCGGTAGTAAATATTGGTCAACTAGCTCAGGCATTGAGCACGTCCTGTCTATATTCTTGATACTTACGCCCCTGTTGATAAGTATATCTTGCCAGCCAGAGCCGCCGAGCCGGATGGCGGTCTGCTGCATAGTCCAGCGGATTGCCACTCCTGCCATTATCGATCAGAGCATCAACCGCCGCCAGTAAGCCAGCTTGGCTGGCACATTGACGAGCTACCTGCTTGGACGTGACATGCCAGAGGTAAGGGTCACTGACCTGTAATTCAGGCTCCAGCTGGCGCCCATAAACCAGATCCTCGACAATGAACTTAGTGATGTTCATGTTTGACCCAGTGACGTAATAATTGCTCCGGGGTTGCCTGGTGTTTACCTCAAAGACTTTAAACTGCTGGTCTCGTTCATCGAACTTAATATCGAAACAGGCATACCCCCGATAAGCATTTGCCAACAAGAGACCGCTCAATTGGCCATCCAATTCCGGCAGATCGACACTCAGAGTAACAGCACTGTTGCCAAATCCATGTGCAGTGTGTTCCTCCAATAAAACACGCCCGACACAATTCAAACGCATAACTCCGGCAGAGTCATAGTACTGTGTCACTGTATAAACCTGACTGTCATTTCCCGGGATATACTCTTGGATAATCATCGAATCCGGGTAACCATGAGCATAGATTGTCGATAGAAGGGTTTTCAAACCAGCCAGATCCTTTTCCAGATGCACCTTGCGCTGACCAACAAAGGGGTTTTCCCACCAAGTCACACTATTGGCTGGCTTCACTATGTATGGCGGCTCGAATCCCAGATCCAGACGCCCGCCAGTCGACTCGTCGTAGATGAATGTCGCTGGATGGGTAATGCCGCCCTGGTCACAGAGTTCATAAAAGCTTTGCTTGTTAGCCAGACGGTCGAGTAGAGAAAACTCCATGTAATGGCGAATCACATTTGCCGGAAAACCATCGCTTGCCAGGCTGATTTGCCGCACGTAATTATCCCCACAGCCGATAACTAGAATACGCTGATCGGGATAAGCCCGGGCGAAATCTTCCACAAGCCTCGGTAAAACGTCAGGTTGATCTGCTCGGTCGACTGCAGTGTAGTCGATGATTCGGCTGTTCATGATCGGGCCGGATGCTGCCTTGCCAAAACCGGCTGATATAATG
>JAITUO010000066.1 GCA_031286245.1 Coriobacteriales bacterium | reverse complement strand
TGGAATCAAGCTAATTAATAGCACTAATGCCAACCATGGTAGAAAAAACAGCCTGAGTCTTGGTTTAGTGTGATTGTTACTAGTTTTTGCCATAACACCAGTCCTCCTGTCTGATGACTGTTATTTGTTATCAGCTCTCTTTAAATATGGTACGAATCTCTCACTGTTCTTTGAATGTTTTGCTCTCCCATATATTAGCAAACCTAGCAGCTATTTCCCTAAACAAAGCGCTCATTTCTTAATTAGGTATCAGGGCTTTAACAGGAGCTTTGATATGAGCTCCCCGACTTGCTTCAATATACCTCTGCCTGCCCAACCTACCGCTACATTGTCCCTGTTGTTTCTATCTGCTCTTATCTGCCCCAGCCGGCCGCCGGCCGCCCCAAGCCGCCCAGGGCCCCTCAAGCCGCCCCAAGCCCCCGCAGATCGACGAACAGGGAGTTAAGCTGCTAAACTAACTATTACTCAAGCCGCACTATCGCATGAGAGGAACCAAATGTCACTTGCCAACCTGCCAGCCAACATCGGAAACACTCCTTTAGTTAATCTTTCAAATGTGGAGAAGACCTTAAGCCTGTCTGCTCGGATATATGGAAAACTGGAAGCTGATAATCCGGCTGGATCAGTCAAAGACCGCGTTGCTTGGGCAATGATCGAAGCTGCAGAGCGAACCGGTATATTGCGACCTGACTCCACAATCATCGAGCCAACCAGCGGAAACACCGGAATAGCCCTGGCAGCGATCGGTGTTGCCAAAGGTTTTCGAGTGATCCTCACCATGCCAGACTCTATGAGTATGGAGCGACGTCAGCTCTTGGTAGATTATGGTGCCGAGCTGGTATTGACTCCCGGCAACTTGGGAATGCAGGGGGCAATCGACCAGGCTGAGGTCTTAACCAAACAGATATCAGGTGCTTTCCTACCTGGTCAATTCACCAACCCGGTAAACCCTCTAGCTCATTATCAGGGTACTGGCCCGGAAATCTGGCACGGATTGGCAGGCAGGTTAGACTACTTTGTTGCAGGGGTCGGTACCGGTGGTACGGTGACTGGTGCCGGACGTTATCTCAAAGAGCAGGATCCCGCCATTCAGGTGATAGCCGTCGAGCCAGCAGAGTCTGCCGTTTTATCCGGCAGCCAACCGCATCCGCATGGAATTCAAGGTATTGGTGCAGGTTTCGTGCCTGAAATCTTAGACATCAAGCTAATTGATGAAGTGATCACTGTGGACACAGACAATGCTATAGCAACCTGTCGTCTGATAGCCAAAGCAGAAAACCTGCTGGTGGGAATCAGTTCGGGAGCAGCTGTCTGGGCAGCCATCCAGCTCGCACAGAAACCTGAAAACTGCGATCGAGTGATCGTGGTCGTTCTGCCAGATGGAGGAGATCGCTATCTGTCTGCCGGCCTATTTGAGGATTGAGGCATCGCAGCGCTTTCAATCACTCCAACTCCCGGGCTTCTCCACATGAAAGGCATGCCGATATCACTACAAAAATACTATGAGGGGGCAGTCCTCTCCTACCGCCCCCTCCGAATAGCCTTGGTTCCGAGCCTCAGAAACCGCAAGGTCTCTGTGAATTGCAGCACCTATTTATAGAACTGACGGCCGTAGTCGTAAACTTCTTTTTGCAGGACTTCGTTCCAATGAGCAGTCAAGGTGTCGTTTGTGCTCATCGGCGTGTAGGCAGCAGCGAAGATAAATCCACCGTTTTTGGCATACTTGTCGATGGCTTCGCGTGCTGATGCGCGGATCTCCTCGTCAGTGACGTCGAGTTCAGTCAGGCGACCGCGGCCTTCCCAACCACCACCGATCACCAGATGGCGGCCGTAACGAGCCTGCAGGCCTTCGATGTCGTTGGCCAGCTGTACAGGCTCCCAGCTGTTGACGCCGATCTTAATCAGGTCATGCATGAAGTCCTCGCCGCGTCCACAAAGGTGCATGTTGATCGGTAAACCACGGTCGATTGCCATTGCTGTGTAGTCGCGGTACAACGGAATCAAAAACTCACGGTACATCAGTGGTGATATGAAGGGGTTGCGCTCTGCTGCAGCATCATCAGCCAGGTTTACGATGTCTGGCTTGATGACATCAATGACCTGCTTAGCTACGCTCATATAGAACTGATGCATGTAGTCAAACAGCTCTTTGACATAGTCTGGTTCTTCTAACATCGCAGAGCAGCCTTCGGTAAAGCCCATAAAAGCCATCAGTGACATAAAGAAACCAAAACCACCCGGTCCATAGTAGACAGCACACTGCTCCCGATCAAAAGGCAGGTTCTTTAAATCTGCCTCAGCGGCGGCTTTCCAATCCAGGTCCTTGACCCGATCGGGGATTTTGATAACATCTCCCCACTTGGTAATATCCTTCAAAATGAATTCGTCCGGTGTCGGTAAGGCAAAACCGCCGACTTCTTCGACTGCAGTGTATGGAACTCCCCAGAAATCCTGAAATCCTACTCCGCCGAAAGGATCACCAGTGCCCATCATGCCACTCAGCATAATCATTTGATTTGGCGGTATCTCGTCTACACCGGGCAGCGGGCCATAGTAAGAGTACGAAGGTACCCATTCCGGAATCTGCCCGTTATATACACGTAACAGATTCTCTTTCGGTGTCAATGTTGCCATTTCTCTTCCTTTCTCCGTGTTTGTCACTCTCTGACAGACTCATGTTACCAGTCTGGCTTTTAACGTAAAAGCAGATTATCCCTAGATGGTTGATTCATTCAAAAGCGCCTTGGTCGATAGCGCTAAAAATGTGCAGATTGTTTGTGGCGGGTGGTTGCGTGTTGCTATCTGGTTCACTGTATCAATGTGCGGGTGACATATAATGAATTCGTATTCTCTGAAAGGAAGCTCTTTGGACGCACAATTACCAGGGTCAGCAATACCAGGGTCAGCAACTCCAGGGTCAGCAACTCCAGGTCCAACGACTCCAAGTCCAGCAACTCCAAGGTCAGCAACTCCAAGGTCAGCAACTCCAGGGTCAGCAATACCAGGTTTATCATCGCAGGAAGTCAGCCAACGAATAGCAGCAGGCCAGGTCAATACTGCTCATCGAGGATTAACCCGTTCGATCCCCCGTATCGCACGCGACAATCTACTCACCTTTTTCAACATTTTGATCCTCATCTTGTTTTTACTCATGATTACCGCGGGAGAATACAAGAACAGCCTGTTCTTCTTTGTCTGTATAGCAAATATCACTATTGGGACATTTCAAGAGGTCCGATCAAAACTGACCATCGACAAACTGTCGGTCATTACCCAAAGCCATGTACGTGTCATACGTGACGGTCATGAAAAATCAGTCAATCAAGAAGAAATTGTACTGGGTGACACAGTCGTTTTAGCTTTGGGAAATCAAATCTGTGCCGATGGTGTCGTAATCGCTTCCAACTATCTTGAGATCGATGAGTCCTTGATCACGGGTGAGTCCCACACAATCAAAAAACAGCTTGGTGACCCGGTCTTTTCTGGCAGCTACGTGGTTTCTGGCAGTGGAGCAGTTAAGATCACAGCTGTTGGTAAGAGCAGTTACGCTAATCAACTGACTGCCCAGGCCAAGTATGAGAAAAAATCGAACTCCCAGTTGATGCGGACAATCAATTTCATCATCCGATCGCTGACTATCGTCTTAGTCCCTTTAGGCTTGGGCTTGTTTTTGCGCACCTACCTGGTCAGCTTTGACTACTCGACATCAGTTTTGGCAATGACTGCTGCCTGCGTTGGCATGATACCAGCCGGTTTAGTACTGCTGACCAGTGTTGCATTGGCTGTTGGAGCTTTTAACCTGGTCCGCCATAAAACACTTACTCAGTCAATGCCATCTATCGAAATGCTGGCCCGCGTCGATGTCTTATGTCTGGACAAAACCGGGACTATCACCGATGGCAGATTATCAGTGCATGAAATTGTGCCCATTGATCGGGACATTACTGATGTCGAAATCGCCATGGCAGAGTTGTCAGGTGCCTTACCGAATGATGATAAAACCATGCAGGCTTTATTAGCGAAGTTTTCAGCAACTAATAATTGGCATGTGGAGAAGACCCTGCCCTTCTCTTCGAGCCGCAAAATGAGTGCCTGTATGTTCAAGGAGTTTGGTACATTTGTGATGGGGGCACCAGAGTTTGTGCTACCAACAATGGATAGCTCTTTGAAAGAGACTATCTCCAGTTACACATCACGCGGTTTCAGGGTGATGCTGATAGCGATAGAAAAGCAGAATGGGTTAGAGACAAGCAGAAAAAATCGGTTTGATTTGCTCCAAACGGGCAACTCTGTAGAAATCTCACAATACCTATCGCCGTTTGCACTGATCGTACTGGCTGACCATCTGCGGGATTCGGCACCGGCAACTTTCCAGTTCTTCAAAGAGCAGGAAGTAGAAATTAAAGTCATCTCAGGCGATGACCCCCAGACTGTCTCTACTGTTGCGCAAATGGCTGGTATACCCAATGCCGAAGCCTATATTGACATGAGTAAGTTTTCTTCGGTTAAAGGTTATACGGAACTGTTGAACAACTATACGGTCTTCGGCCGGACCACTCCAGATCAAAAACGTGAAATGGTACAGTCATTAAAAGCATCAGGCAGAGTAGTTGGCATGACCGGAGATGGAGTCAACGATGCCATGGCTCTCAGAGTGGCTGATGTTGGCATTGCTATGGCGAGTGGTTCTGAGGCAACTCGGGCAGCAGCTGATTTTGTGTTAGTCGACTCCGACTTTTCCTCGATGATTGAAGTGGT
Source organism: Coriobacteriales bacterium (assembly GCA_031286245.1). Classification (GTDB taxonomy): domain Bacteria; phylum Actinomycetota; class Coriobacteriia; order Coriobacteriales; family UBA8131; genus WQXZ01. Next base: position 1,192 of record JAITUO010000066.1, on the reverse strand, counting down.
CCGTGAAGGTAGGCGGGTGGTGAACAACATTGAGGGTGTTGCCTCGCTATACCTGACAAAGACCATTTACTCAGTCATGTTGACTCTGTTGTTCATGGCCTTATCTTTTAGATTCCCGTTTCAACCAATCCAGATGACCTTGCTGGGATTCTTCATGATTGGCGCTCCTTCACTCTTTTTGACTTTCGAGCCGAATTACCAACCGATGCATGATCGATTTATACACTACCTGATAAAAGACGCAGTACCCGCAGCTATGTTAGTTGTTCTAAACATGGTAGTTATACAGGTCATCGGGCTGATTACACCCTTGTCAACTGCTGAGCTTTCGACATTGAGCCTGCTACTCAATGGTGTGGTCTGCATGTTCTTGCTGATCCGGGTCTGTCGTCCATTTACCAGGATTAAACAGGCTCTGGTAGTTGTCCTGGTAGGAGGCTTCTTCTGTGGGTTTCTCTTCTTTAGCAGTTTCTTCGAGCTGACTTCGATATTTAACTCACTTGCATTGATCTGGATACCACTGGTTGTATTGGTTTATCCGCTTTATCAACTCTTTACTCGTTTCGTTTTATCGATCGAAAGCCATTGGTTGGCTAGAAAAGCGTGAAGATCAATAAGCTTGATTGACAATGGAAGTGCCAGTTCTGACTGAGTCTGACAGACTAAGTGCTAATGCAGTAGCACTGTTATTGTCATAACCGCCAATTGTGTCAATCGAACTGTCAATTACCTGTTATGACTCAGAATCACGTGCGTGCCACAATAATGTAAAAAAATAGTACAAAATCGCGTTCACGTACGATTTTGAACTGAAATATGGGCGATAAAGCCCCCGAAAAGGCTAAATTCGATGGAATTTACTACAAGAAATCGTACGTGAACGCTATTTTGTGCTGAAATATGATGATTCTGTGGCAAAGGAGCTTTACACCACATTTGGGGCTTGACCGGGGGCTTGATTGACATTGGATGTGCTAAATCTGACTGACTCTGACAAAGCAAGTGCTAGTGCAGTTGCACTGCTATTGTCATAGTTCAAGGAGCATTCTAAGGTGCATTGCACACTACACGCTTTTTTTGTACCAAAAGTGGACTTGTGTAGTGGGTTTTACCGCGTAAACGCCTAAATATAATGGAATTCAATTGTATTTAGGCGTTTATCCACTACACAAGTCCACTTTTGGGCCATTTT
>JAITUO010000062.1 GCA_031286245.1 Coriobacteriales bacterium | reverse complement strand
AGGCTGGGGCGTCTTGATGTACCTCAGCTTTATCCTGATACGACTGGTTTTCAAATTGGCCAGGCCAGAGTTCTCCGGATTGGTACTGATGTGACAATCGTGGCCTGTGGTATCGAGGTCAACCTGGCTCTGGATGCTGCAGAGAAGCTGTCAACAAAAGGCATCGACTGTGAAGTGATCGATGCATTCTCCATCAAACCACTTGATCATGACACAATCATCAACTCGGCGAAAAAGACCGGACGGGTCATAACAGCAGAGGAGCATTCGATCATCGGTGGTCTGGGCAGTGCGGTAGCTGAGCTGTTAGCAGAAGCAGCGGGCTTATCCACAGAATTCAAACGATTAGGAGTAATGGACTGTTTTGGGACCTCGGGAGCTTACGACGAGTTATTTAGAGCATATCAGCTTGATTCCGAAGCAATCCAAGCTGCTGTGGTAGAATTTTACATGTAAAAAAGGATTTGGGAAGAATCTGGGGAAATACAGCCCAAGCATAGTATCAGCCCTGAAGTCGTGACTTCTCATCGAACGGAGACAAATTTGACGCTAGATACTGATGATGCAGCTCGATTGGTGGAAGAGCTGTTAGCATCGCACAATGCTCAAGCCGTAGAAGGTGCACAGCAGGAGAGGAATGACACCAGCGAAAGCTTAGATGCCGGCAGCTTGCCGGCTTTGGATATCGTAGAGACCGAGACACCTGGCTTCAGTATTTTAGAGCCGCGTGTCAGCCTGGAGGCCATACTACCCGAAGACATCGTCAATGAACGGCCGGTTGGTAAACCGGTGATAGTCTTTGACCAGGTCAGCAAGGTATATCCGGCACAGCCAAACAAGCCGGCTCTGGCTAATATCTCCCTGGAGGTTTTTGCTGGCGAGTTCATGTTTTTGGTCGGCCACTCGGGATCGGGTAAATCTACCTTCATCCGTTTGATCAACCGTGAGATCAGGCCCACCAGTGGCAAGCTGATGGTGGCGGGTGAGAACCTGACCCGCATGCGTGGCTGGCGGGTGCCTTACCTGCGGCGCAATATCGGTTGCGTCTACCAGGATTATAAACTGCTGCCAGACAAGACAGCGTTTCAAAACGTTGCCTTTGCTCTGGAGGTGATTGGCAAGTCACGGCATATCATCAGAACCCAGGTTCCGGAAGTACTGCGATTGGTGGGGTTGGAAGACAAATTGAACATGGTCCCCGACCAATTATCCGGTGGTGAACAGCAGCGTGTCTGTATAGCCAGGGCGATTGTCAACCGGCCTCCATTATTGGTTTGTGACGAACCGACCGGCAATTTAGATCCCCAGACTTCACTGGGTATCATGCGGTTGCTGGACCGTATCAACCGGACTGGTACTACGGTACTGGTGGCTACCCATGACCGCGAGATGGTCGACTCGATGCGCAAACGGGTCGTTGCCCTGGAAAATGGCTACCTGGTACGCGACCAGGACAGGGGGGTGTACGGCTTAGATGCGTAGTATCTGGTATTTCATCCGCGAGGCCTTCACAGGCTTCAAGAATAACTTCGCGACAGTCCTGGGTGCTATTGTCACTATCTATCTCAGTCTGTTAGTCATCGGTATTTTTGCGACAGCCACGATGGTCATCGATCAGTTGGTTGGTTCAGTCGAGAGCCAGGTGGCGATTTCAGTGTTCGTGCGCGACGATGCCTCCGAAGACGATATCTGGACGATGCAAAGCTTTATCCGTACCCTGCCTGGCGTCGGTGAAGTCACCTTCATGACCAAAGAAGAGGCTTTGGAGCGGTTCAAGGAGAACTCCAAACCAGAGATCATTGAAGCCATTGGAGAAAACCCCCTGCCGGCTTCGATTGAGGTGGCGATGCTTGATCCCCAGGAGATCGAAACAGTAGCGACCACGATCATGTCACATCAGTTGTACATGCAGATCATTGACGAACCAGAGAATCCCTCTCAGTCGATCCGCTATGGTAAAGAGGTAGTAGAGCGCCTGTTTAGCCTGACCAGGGTGATTCGCTTTGTCAGCCTGGGGCTGGTAGCTTTGTTGATTTTTGTGGCGTTGATCTTTATCAACAATACGATCCGACTGGCGATCTTTGCCCGCCGCAAAGAGATATCAATCATGCGTCTGGTGGGCGCGTCCAATGGGTTTATCCGAGGGCCATTCTTGATGGAAGGTACCTTTCAAGCCTTGATCGGTTCAGGGTTGGCGATCGCTACTATCAATTTTGGCATCGACAACCTGGCGACCAGCGTACAACTGAACATTCCTTGGTTAATGCTGAACTTTGCGATCATCCCGATGAACCTGGTATACACACTATTATTAGGCATTGGTCTAGTGATCGGCTTTTTTGGCTCTGGCTGGGCGATGCGTCGCTATTTGAAAGTCTGAGGAAAAATGGATAATCGTAATCCCCAAACGGCTGCTTCTGGTGCTCAATATGAAGGGTCGGGTGCAAACCTGCCCCCGTCTGAGTGGCCACCGGCTGACTGGCCACCGGCTGGCTGGCCGCCGCCAACCAGCCAACCGCCTGCCAGCCAGCCGCCTGCCAGCCAACCGCCGGCCAGCCAGCCGCCTGCCAGCCAACCGCCGGCCAGCCAGCCGCCGACTCTTCGACCTGCAGTGCCACCACCGCCTCTTCGACCTGCAGTGCCACCGCCGCCTCAGCTGCAAATGCCTCGGGCTTATCCACAAATGAATTACCCGGCTGCCTTGCCCAGACGCAGGTCAAAGGCTGGAATTGTGATTGCCACTCTGTTGATTGTCTTCTCGCTGGCGTTCGGTTTTGTCGCTGGAAACCTGGCCTCCGGTTTGCGGGTCTTTGATATTGCATCAGTCTTTGGCTTGCCGGCGATGAAACCTTTTGGCAGCAATTGGGGCAAGGATCCAACGCGGCCGGTCTTAACCAGTGAGTTTGTCAATCGGATCGATGAGGTATCAGCAATACTTGACCGTGAAGCCCTGCATGTGTTTACGGAAGAGGAGATCGACCAGGCCACCCGCATTGCCATTGAAGGGTTGTTATTGGCCTCCGGTGACATGCGAGCGGAATACTATGACGCTGAGGAATATGCGGCTTACCAGGCCAGCTCATCCGGTGAATACGTCGGTATCGGTGTGACTTTACAAAACGGCTTGGACGGCCGGGTCACAGTGTTTAACGTCTTCAGCGATTCTCCGGCCAGTGAAGCCGGGGTCGAGCCAGGTGATGTTTTACTGGCTGTCGATAATGTGTTTAAGGATTGGGAGATCGACGATGCGGTCTCCACTATACGTCGTGAGAACGGTAAACCAGTCAGCATTATCTGGGAGCGTGACGGTGAACGTCGCGTTACCAATATGAATGTACGTATAGTCAAGCGCCAGATCGTCCGTTTTGAGTTGATTGCCTACGAAGGGCATCAAGTTGGTTACATATATCTTGACCAGTTTACCGATAACTGTGCTAATGAGGTGCGTTCGGCCATCAAGTCACTGGATACCCAGGGCGCAGAGTGTTTCATCTTAGACCTGCGTGATAACCCGGGAGGGTTCTTATATCAGTCCATCATGGTGGCATCGCTATTCATCAAAGATGGTGTGATCGTACGGATTGAAGAGCGCAACTCAACTATCGAAAACAAGACAATGGGTATGCATGAGACTGATAAACCACTGGTTATTCTGATCAACGGTGGCTCCGCATCAGCCTCTGAACTGGTGACAGCCGCCTTCCAAGACCATGACCGGGCGATTGTGGTCGGCGAGTTGAGTTACGGCAAGGGTACAGTCCAAGATATCCGTGAATTGTCGTTCGGTGGAGCCATCAAATACACCATCGCCCATTACCTGAGTCCAAACAACCGTGTTATCGATGGGATCGGTGTTATACCAGACATAATTGTTGACGACGGTAACAGGCTGAATGACGCCGATATTATCCACATGCTGGAAAATGGCGAGGAGTTGGATCTCGAAGCACTGGGGATTGATCCTGACGCCAAGCCGGGCGTCCGGCCAAGAGCTCCAGGCGAAGCTGGTTATGTATACCAGAAAGGTGATGACATTCAATTGGATAAAGCCTTGGAAGTCGTCATACAAAGCCTTTAGCCAAAAGCTACGCAGTCTACCGGCTACAAGTATGCAAGGGGGAAGCCAAGGTGGCCAGGGATCCACGCAATGCCCGACGAAAACAACAACAACTGGCAAGCGGCGTTTTACGCTTAACACGACAGGGGTATGGTTTTGTAAATACCTCTGAGGGAGAATACCTGGTCTTTGCCAGCAAGCTGAACGGAGCCATGGATGGTGACCTGGTCGAAGTGGCGCGTCTGCGTTCGCTGGAGCAGCAGCTTAGCAGTCAGCAGCAACGACATAGACAGCCACGTAACCAGCAATCCGGTAGTCAGCAACGGGGCCAGCAGCCTAACAACCGTCGGCTGGGAGCGGTTATGCATGTTCTGGACCACAAACACAAAGAGGTAATTGGCGAGTTAATCGAAAGCCAGGGGCTGCGAATTGTCCGACCTTTGGACCAGCGTATCAATCATGATGTCTTCATTGACAACCGCCTGGTCAGCCGACCAGCCAAGGTTGGTGATATCGTCGTTGTCCAGATCACTACCTGGCCGAGCAGGATCGAGGTAGCCAGTGGCTTTATCAGTGAAGTGCTGGATGATCTGGATGATAGCGGACTGACGAGCGAAGTTATCTGCCGAAAGCATGATATCCGGACCCAATTTTCCGCAGCTTCTCTGGAAGAGGCGCAGGCTTTCTCTGTTAAGACCATTGAACCCGACGATGGTTATCTGCATCGTCGCGACCTGCGTGACACCTTTGTCTTTACCATCGACCCGGCTGACGCCAAAGACTTCGATGATGCATTATCGATCGAGTTTGTACAAGGAGATCTGCTGCTCGGTGTACATATCGCCGATGTCAGTGCCTATGTCGGCTTGGACAGTGCCTTAGATATCGAAGCTCGGACTCGCGCCACCAGTGTTTATCTGCCTGGTCGGGTGGTGCCGATGCTACCAGCCGAGCTCTCGGAAGACCTTTGTTCACTGGTACCCAAAGCCGATCGGCTGGCTTTCAGTGTAATGATGCAGATAAGCCAAAATGGCAGTGTGGATAAGGTCGACTTCTTTCCCTCGATTATTTGTTCACAGGTGCGTCTCAGTTATGAGCAAGCTGATGCGATTCTTGCTGGTACGACCGGTATAGAGATTGATAATACTGTGCCGGAGCAGCTCAAACCAGCCTTGTTGTCGCTTGACCGATTGGCTCGCCGATTGCGGCGGCGTCGCCTGGCGCGCGGAGCCATCGACTTCGACTCGGTCGAACCGAAGATCGTACTGGACGATGATGGTCACCCGCTAGCTGTCGATCTACGCCAACGAACGCCTGCTACCGCATTGGTAGAAGAAGCGATGATTCTTGCCAATGAACAAGTCGCAGCCTACATGCTGGATCATAAAGCACCGATGCTTTATCGGGTACATGAGGACCCCTTGCCGTTATCCATGCAGGAAGCCATCGAAACACTATATCAGCTCGGCTTCATTTCCAGCTCTGTTGTCCCACAGGACTCGCATGCGGTCCAAGCCATCCTGGCAGCCTGTGTTGGTCACCCCGAATATAGCCTGGTCAGCCAACTGATGCTGCGGGCGATGAAACGCGCCCGTTATTCTCCACACTATACTGGGCATTACGGCTTGGCCTCACCAGCCTATTGCCATTTCACATCACCGATCCGGCGTTATCCTGATTTATTGACCCATCATTTATTGAAACTCAAGCTCGCTGGCTTAAAGCCTCCGCCTGGTCTGGTTGCTGGGCTTGAAGCAACCAGTGAGTTTTGCTCCGAAAAGGAGTATGCCGCTGAATCTGCCAGCCGTGAGGCGGTTCACCTAAAACTTGTTGAATACATGTCAGCACGTCTTGGTCAACAGTTTGCTGCAATAATAACTGGTGTAGAGCAAGTCGGGTTATTCGTACGCGAGGTTACGACTACTGCTGAAGGGCTAATCCCAGCCGATAGCTTGCCAGCGGGGTTTTTGTTCGAGTCAGAAGCTCATCATTATTACGACTACATTAAACAGCAGGAGCTACGGCTCGGCCAGACGATTACTGTTATGCTGGTGAAAGCTGACCTCCGGCAGGGGTTGCTTGATTTTGGGACACCTCAGTGAAGTGCATTTCCTGGGAATTTCCGAGTTTCTGGCCAAAAAGAGCCCTCATGTATAGTTCTCTATCGGTTTCACACAAATAGAATTTTTTTTTTATTTTTCTACCTGCGGTTTTAAATTGTGGAGAAAACCGAAACCTGCGTTTTAGGTCAAACAGCCATACATGAGGGCACTTTTTGGCCAGAAACTGCGTTTTTTCCAGGAAATGCCTGTTTAGAGAGTTGCTATGAGTCAAATATAGGACCCCGAACCACATAAACCTCTGCTTTTACCACGCTAGGTGGTCAAAAAGTGGTCAGAAATGATTCGCCGGTAGCATTTGGCCCGGTCTTCTCCACAATGATTGTTGACTGGTATATTGGGCTGGCATCAATGATATATGCTAGGCTTTGTTTTAGATTACAAAACTGGTTTTCTGACTGGATACAAGGTATCTGGCAAACGAAAGGATAGATATGAAGAAAGCAGACTTGCAGTTCCTTAAAGAAATCTGTGAAGCCCCATCTCCGAGTGGATATGAGTGGCCCGCAGCGGAAGTTTTCCGGAATCGTCTGGCGAGAGTTGCTGATACGATCGAAACTACGGTATTGGGCAGCGTCCATGCTGTTTTGAAGGGTAAAGCACAGGGGCCTTCAGTGATGATCGCCGGGCATATCGATGAGATCGGTATGATGGTCAAGTACATCGATGAGAACGGTTACGTCAGTTTCGATGCGATCGGCGGTATCGATGCGGCGATTTTACCTGGCTTGCGGATTGATCTCTATGCCACCGGTAAAGGTACTGGTGGTGCCAGCAACCCGACACTGCTAAGAGGAATCATCGGGAGAAAACCGATCCATTTAATCGAAGCTGATGAGCGAAAAAATGTCACAGCCATCGATAAGCTGTTTATCGATTTCGGATTGTCGGGAGATAAGGCCAAAGAGATGATCCGCATTGGCGACAGTATGACATTCGGTGTCGGCTTTGAAGAATTCGGCGATGGATTTGCGGTCACACGGGCCTTTGACGATAAAATGGGCGCCTGGATCGCTGCGCGGGTACTGGAAGAGGTCAAGAAAGCCGGCGGTGCTCCCGGCGATGTCATCGCTGCTGCGACTGTCCAGGAAGAGATCGGTGCCCGAGGTGCCATGACCAGTGTTTATGCGATTGATCCTGACATTGGCCTGGCGACTGATGTCGGTCATGCCACAGACTATCCGGGAATCGAAAAAAGCCGTTATGGTGCCGGTACCTGTGGCGGTGGTCCGATGATCGCTCGTGGGGCGAATATCAACCCAGTGTTGTTTGAGCGTCTGGTTGCGGCAGCTGAGGCGGCCAAAATTCCCTTCCAGATCGACTATGAACCCCGCGCCACCGGTACAGATGCCAATGTCATGCAAATATCACGCTCCGGCAAGGTTACCGGGTTGATATCGGTGCCATTGCGCTATATGCATACTCCAACTGAAGTCATGAAGCTGGATGATCTAGACAACGCGGTC
>JAITUO010000033.1 GCA_031286245.1 Coriobacteriales bacterium | reverse complement strand
CATAAACTCATTTGCTATACAATTGTAGTAATCAGAACGGCATATTGTGATATCTGTCTGATGCTCCTCGGCAGAAAGGTACATTTTTTCCAGCATATCTAGTTCATAAAAATCATCAGCATCTAAAAAAAGCAAATATTTCCCAATAGCAATTCTTTTACCAGCATTTCGAGCTATACCAGCATGCATATTTGGTTGTTTGACGATCCTGATTCGAGTATCAGTTGCCATATAACGTCTGACGATTTTTTCAGTCGAGTCGGTTGAACCATCATCTACTACGATTATTTCGATATCTTTAAATGTCTGATTGATTATCGAATCCAGACACTGCTCGATATACTCTTCAGCGTTGAATGCTGGAATGATAATAGATATCTGACATGAATTCTGCATTATGCCCCATAATTCATAATACGGTTCTTGCCTTGGGTGTCAAGACAGCTCTCTTATTAACGGAAAACCAAAAACAACCTGTTGAGGAGAAAGGTCCAGCAACATTATTTCTAACACTTCACAGTAAGGCATGAAGAGAACCCTTTATCGCATGTAACAGGCCGCCCTCCTGCCGTAAAAAATCCATCAGCGTGAATCTGTCATACTGTTTCACAATCAGCTTGTTCCGCTCACGAGTCTCATCACGCAGACGTTTTGTTTCTCCTGCTCTCCATTCCTGCAGCCAAGCATCCGGATTCCTAATTATACTTTGGAGGCGCAACCATTCGTAATCTTCAAACAAAGAGCGATCAATTTCTCCGTAATCTATTGCCTCTTGAAACTCTCTCCTGTATCGCTTTAAAAATTCCATCTGATACTCTGGAGCCAGGCGTGTGAATGCAAAGAAACAATTATGAGTTTTTTTATAGTGAAAGATACTGATGAGTTTTCTATACATATCTGGATATGTGGACAGAACGGTTTTGATCCAAGCATACTCATCAAGCATGACATGCACCTTGTCGGTTTGCGCAACAGAAGATGCCGGATTGTCCCTTCGGTAATTATAAAAAGCTTTGTTCAAGCAAAAAGCCTTCGTAGACCACATATAAGTTTGAAACCAAAAACCATTGTCTTGAAACGAGGCTCCGGGTGATTCATTGAACCAGATGTTGTTTTTCCTTAAAAACTCCTTGCTATAGATCCCAGTCCAGTTTTGCATTGACAAACTAAACGTATTGATGTCTTTCTGTGGATTAAAAACAACATTGTAGTATTTCTCATTTTGGCTTACTGGCATATATTGAAACAATCGCTGTCTATCTGCTAAGTCATAAAATCTTCTATAGTCAGATCGGATGAAATCCAGATTATGCGCACTAGATATCGAATAAAGTTTCTCATACATAGAATATTCTATATAATCATCTGTATCTACAAACCCGATATACTCGCCAGTAGCTGTTTCAATGCCTCGATTCATAGCGTCTCCATACCCTCCGTTTGGTTTATCGACTACTATGATCCTTTTATCTTTACTGGCGTGTTCCTCAGCAATAGTCAGTGAGTTATCGGTAGAACCATCATTGACAGCGATGATTTCAATGTCTACTAACGTCTGGTTCTGCACACTATTCAGTGCTTCAGCCAGGTACTCACTAGAATTGTAAAAAGGCATCACGACTGAAACTATAGGTTTTGACACAACAGTCCTTTCAAAGTGCTTAGAGCTAGTATAATAGTAAGAACCAAACTGAAAAGTCATGATGCTTGTCAACCTGGCTAGATAGAATCATGCTCAATATTAAAGCAAAAAACCTTGTTTCACACAAAGGTTAAGCTCGCTAAGGAGAATACTACCTTATCTAAACCTTTAAACCAGTTTTGTTGATAGATTTTCATATTGTTTAATGGCCAAGTCTCTAAACTGGAATAAGGATCAATAAAGATCGACCTCCTTTAGAATGTGAGTAATACCAAACAAAAAGGTAGTCGAAATCAAAGGGTACAACATTCTCGTTCAGGAAGAAACAATCTGGAGTCTGTTTTTTTTACTGCGCAGACGGAGCTTTGAGGGAGTTGTTGGAACAAGTACAAAACCAGTTTTTGGAAGCAAGGGCTGAAGACAAGTGCAAAGCCAAACCCTACCAGCATACTGATGAGCGCGTCGACTACTGTGACGGTTACCAAGAACGCAGCTTTGCCACGCATCTGGGCAAGATACTGTTTGAGGTACCGAGGTCTTATTACTACACTCTATACAGTCTGGATTCACTTTGTTTTAATCTGAATAGATTAGTGCGCATAACTGCTATATTGCAGCAATGCACACAATAAAAAGCAGATACTGCAAACAGGGGCTTTTGTTCCTCTTGATAATATTGTGCCAGACGGACCAACAGCGAGGATCCATTTATCGGCCAGATAATATTGTATAGAAAAGCTAGCATGTTTAATAATGACTGAGCTTACTTTCCACCATGTTTTAAGTCAATTGCTTTGTTGGAATCGCAGTGTATCAGCGTGACAACCACATCGCCTTCTGGCGTCAAGCCGCGAAAAACCAACGTGAACTCCTGGGCGCGGGTATTATTGACCTCCCAGAGCTGGATCCGTGTGCCGGACTCATGTCGGTTACCTTCGATGTCAAGAGCCAGCCCATGGTCGGCAAAGGGGTGTGCGCTGACAGTCGGAGTTAATCCGCCAGTTATAGCTTTGATATGCCATCTTTGAGCGTCAGTACCATTATTTGGATAAGCCCAGACATCGTTTCCTGGCTCCATGCGGTTGCCTCTGGCATCAAGCATCAGCCCATTTGCAACACTCTCAAAGGAGTATGAACCGTCCTTGCAAGGGCGCAGTATCCAGTCCTGGGCATAGGTGCCGTTAGTTTCGTAGAGCCAGACCGTCCGACCAAAGGGATCCGGTGTCTGGGAGTCAATCATTTTTGCTACCTCGTGGCGGAAGTTATCCATCGAAAGAACGTGGCGAATGAACCAGTGACGGATATCGGCATGGTTGGAGGAGATGCCGGCTATATGTCCCTCAGAATGGTCGATCAGCACACCCAGCGCTAAAGGGTTGAAGTCATACATTTTACAAAGGTAGGCACATAGCTCGACTGCCTCGCGCCAAACCGATTCGAAGTAAGTGTGGTTTGTCAGACCATCTTCACATATTTCGAAAGAGATGTGGGTGTCGTTTCCACTGCCAAGGGGGCCTGATGCACAGTGCCAGCCCCTGTGATCCCAGGGAAGTGTCTGATAAGTGGCCACATTACCGTTAGCCAGTCGTCCAATGAAGGCATGCACACAGACAGACAGGTTCGGGGAGTCTATGTTCCAGTGGTTGTTGTAGAGGTTTTTACCTAACCTGCCGTCGTCTGGGTTGACATAGCGGCGCAGCTCTGGGTTGTTGGCACCAGTGGAGTGCACCATGATGCCTTTGGGGGTGATCTTTTTGCCTGCCTTGTAGCAGCGGTTGTTAGTCAGTATCAGCTTATTCAGATCCATCATCGCCTCCTCGAAGCTCTAAGCACTCAGTCAGCACATAAGTGCTATCGGCCAGCTCATCCCAGCCTCCAATGACTGTTGGGACATTGAGGATTCCGCCAAACCTTGCTGTCTGTACCAGTGGCGCGATCAGGCTTCGGTTTTCCCTGATGTAAAATCTACTGGCTCTGATGCGGTAGGATCTAACATCTTGGTTTTCAATAGCCTCTCACCTTGTTTCCTCGAGCAAGGGCTCGGCTGCTTCCTCATTCACAGACTCCTTTATCTACTCGAGTATTATTTGTCTCACATCTTCTTGAATGTGTTAGTTGATACCCCGACCAGACCGCCGGTGACGGTGTCGAGCGCTCCGAGTATCATTAGCACTAGCTCTGGCTGCGGCCAGCCGAAACGGACAGCTCCAAACGAGTAGAGCAGGATGGCTTCCGGTATCACCCAGAGCACCAAGAATTTCAACACCCTATAGAGCCCTGCTGGTAACACCAGCTTGAACTGCTGCTTTTCGTCTTCTTTGTTATTGTCCATTACTAACTCCTTATCCTGTGTATGCCTTGTGATCGGTTGGTGGTAATGGATATTTCTATACAGTCCGCTGCCAAATATAAACAGACAGGTACGGCGGTAGTCCGCTCTCAATTGAAGTGCCGACATCGCCTGTTGCAGTCGCAGTAGTTAGAGTCTGTGTCATACCTGCTACCAGTGCGCTATTCCTATTGATAGTGGAGGAGCCTACGCTTGTAGCACTTTTCCAAGCACTATTTGGATAGTCGTATGCGAAAAGCCCGTTACCAATATCACCAACTAAAGCCCCGTACCACTCCCTTCCAGCAATGTTGTACTTGTGATGATGAGTTTTAGTTCCGCCAGTTTTATTTGCAGCATTAAAATCGATATCTTGTGAGCTGACACCGACGAGCATTCGACCTTGCGACACTTGCGACCAGGTAGTGCCAGGCCAGTAAGCGTTCGGATTAGAGGATGACATCGAGAGATAGATGCTGTTCACTGGAAAGGGACAGGCACCACCGGAAGCGACATAGCGGAAGCGAGTGCCATCGTAAGTAAAATCATGGATAGAGTTAGCAGTTATTAAACCGGTCGGGATAGTGTTGCTATTCTTGTAATAAACCCCCAGAGCTCCCAAGCCGTTGACGTTCAAGCTCATCGACGTCGCAGTATGAGCCGGAGTGAATAAAACCGTCAAGCGGTGGCCTTTGACATAAGCAGCCATCTCAGGACATGCGACAGTCTTTGTAACTGTACCGGCTGCTGTGGATGTTGTGCCGTAGTAGGTACCGAGGCTGTTGCCAATGTCGCCTTTGTCTCCTTTA